>SKFV01000356.1 GCA_007117785.1 Pseudomonas sp. | reverse complement strand
GTTGCGGGCACAGCATGCTGTGCCCCTACGCGGTGGTTTGTTTCTGCGCAATACATCACAGCCAGGCGTAGGGACACGGCATGCCGTGTCCGCGCTTGCCAGGATCGCGCGTACATTCTTTGGAATATATGTCACTGGGCGGTTACAGCATGCTGTGCCCCTACAAAGCCTGCCGAAAAGTCAGGTTGTATCGCACGGCGCCGGTCAAGGGATGACTGGCGCGCTTGCCCAGCGGCGCAACACCGTGAAAATTCAGCCGGCTCGGGCCACCCCAAACTACTACATCACCATGCTCAAGCTTCCAGCGGCTGGGCTTGTCGTTACGTAGTGGTCCGCCGAATAGAAAGGTCATTTCCGCTCCCAATGAAACCGACACAATAGGCGCACTGAAATCCTGCTCGTCCTTGTCCTGATGCAAGCCCATGCGACTGCCAGTGGTGTATTGGTTGAGCAAACAAACATCCGGTATAAAGTCCGGGTAACCAGCGGCCTGGGCTGCAGTGCAGGCAAGCTCTGCACAGGCTTGCGGCATGGCTGGCCAGGGTTGCCCGGTTTCGGGGTCCAGACGGTCATAGCGATAACCGCGTCGGTCGCTGACCCAGCTAGCGGCGCCACAACCGGTCTGCGCCGACGACATGCGATGGCCTCCGGGTGTCATGTGCTGACGGAAAGGCGACTGCTCGGCAATCTGCTCGATCAGCACAAGCAAATCACTCGCTTGCGCTGCGGCGTAGCCTTTGAGTAGCCAGGCGCCGGGGGCTATTTCAAAGTTCGCGTTGTCCTCGGCAAACAGATCCTGCATTGGAGATAACTCGTGTCAGATCGCTGGTTTTATATCGACAGGCTGGGCTTAGCACACCTGGTGATCTTTGCTGCTCAGCCCGCTTGCGCCAGGCTAGCCGACTGCTCTGCTTGTAGCAGAGCTTGCTTGCGTGCCACGCCCCAACGATAACCGGAAAGCGCGCCATCACTGCGCACCACTCTGTGACAGGGTATGACCAATGCCAGCGGGTTGGCAGCACAGGCACCGGCAACGGCGCGGCTTGCGCCAGGCTTGCCCAGCTGTTCGGCAAGCTGTTGATAGCTCAGGCGCTGGCCGGGGCGGGTTTTTTGCAGTGCTTGCCACACCTGTTGTTGGAAAGCAGTACCTTGTGGCGCCAATGGCTGAGTAAGTTGCAAGGGATGCGAGGGTTGCTTGACCCAGGTGATAACGCGCTCCAGATCAGTCCGCAAGCCCTTGCCGTTACTATGCAGTGTGGCTAGGGGGAAGCGTTGCTTTAGTTCAGCAAGAGCCGCGGCAGGTGAATCCGCCAACAACAGGGCACAGATACCTTGCTTGTCAGTTGCCAATACCAGGCTGCCGAGCGGGCAGGGTGCGGTAAGGTAATGGATAGTAGATGGCGTGGACATAGCAGTGCACCTGAGCTGTGACTACAGGTCATTGTGCGAGTCTTTGCTCAAAGGTACAAGGACAAAACGAAATCAGGGACAGACCCCCATTTAAAGTAAATGGGGTCTGTCCCTGATTTAATAAGTCAGACCTTCATGCCGGGCAGGTTGAGTGACGCGGTGTTGCCACCGTCCACGGCGAGGGCCTGTCCGGTGACGTAGCTGGCGTCATCGCTGGCGAGGAAAGCGATGGCGCTGGCAATTTCTTCCGGGCGGCCATAGCGGCGCAGTTCGCAGCGGGCGCCGAGCTTCTGTTCCTTATTGTTGGAGCGGGCGTAATCAAACACCGGCTTGGTCATGCCGGTCTCTACCAGCCCGGGGCATACGGCGTTGACGCGAATCCCCAGACCGCCGAGGTCACAGGCGCTGGTCATGGTGAAGTTGATCACGCCGGCCTTGGAGGCGCTGTAGGCGTTGCCGCCGGCACCGGAACGAATGCCGGCAACCGAGGCGGTATTGACGATAGCGCCATGGCCCTGTTTTTCCATCTGCCGTGAGGCATACTTGGTGAACAGCATGACGCCATAGAGGTTGACGCTGATGATCTTTTGCCAGGTTTCCAGGCTTTGTTCCTGAGCGGTGCTGTAATCGCCACCGGCAACCCCGGCGTTGTTGCAGAGCACATCCAGCTGACCGTAGTGGGCGATGGTATCGGCGACACACTGCTCGACCGCTGCTTCTTCGGCGACGTTCATGGCACGGGTCAGGGCTTCACTGCCGGCGGGCAGGTCGGCGACGGTTTGCGCCAGGCCTTCTTCATTCAGGTCGACCAGCATCAGGCGGGCGCCTTCGGCGGCCAGGCGTTTGGCCGTGGCGCGACCGATGCCGCTACCAGCGCCGGTAATCAGGGCAATCTTGTTCTCGAAACGTTGCATACGCACTCTCCTTCGGATACTAAGCGGCAAGCAGCGAACTAACAGCTGCAAGCGGCTCTGTGTTGGGTTTAATGATCGATACTGGGGTCATTCTCCGGGGTATCGGCGTTGTCGTCGTCAGTTGCCGTTATGCCAAGGCGTTGAGCCAGATCGGCGCTGTCGATCTGCCAACTGGCAATGTCACGCTCGAAACGCAGCGGTGAAATGCTGATACGGCCGGCTCGCAGGGCACCTACGTCGGTATCCAGGCCGGTGACCTTTTCGGTCTGGCGCTGGAAGCCGAGCCAGTAGTAGGGCACATCGCGGGTGTCGCGGCGGCTTTCGATGTTGATGCCGCCGATGCTGCCGGCCTGGGCGCGACAGACAGCAACACCGGTGACTTTTTCCGGAGGTCGTGCGGGGAAGTTGATATTCATTGCACAGTCAGCCGGCCAGCCCTTTTTCAGCAGCTCACGGATTACGCCAGCACCATACTCACGGGCGGTCTCCCAGTGCACCGGCAGACCCTTGTGGTAGGCCTGCGACAGGGCAACCGAGGGAATATTCAGCAGGGTGCCGGTGAGGGCACCGCCAATAGTGCCGGAATAGGCCACCGAATCACTGATATTGGCACCATTGTTGACGCCGGAGAGAATCAGGTCGGGGGCTTCAGGCATCAGTTCGCTGACGCCGAGCAGTACACAGTCACTCGGTGTGCCACTGACACTGAAGCGACGCTCGCCAAAGTGATGCACACGCAGTGGTTGGTGCAGCGAGATCGACATGGAAACGCCGCTTTGATCGAGATCGGGTGATACGACCCAGACCTCTTCGGCAATCTGCTCGGCGATTTCTTCCATCACCTTGAGGCTGGGACCACGCCAGCCGTCGTCATTGGTCAACAGGACGCGTTTGATCGGTTTGCTCATGGTTTGCTCGTTTCCGGCGGAGTGTCAGGCAGGTGTCCGATGCTATCGGACGCCTGCTACAGGTTAACGTTGGGCGATGTCCCAGCCGATATCAGCCAGCAAGCTGGCGCGCTTGCCAACTTCCAGGGCATCGGCGTTGCTGGCGTTGCCTTGCAGGGCGCGGTGGTAAACGCCTTGCACAATGGCCGCCAGGCGGAACAGGGAGAAGGCGAGGAAGAAGTTCCAGTCGGGGATTTCGCTGCGCCCGGAATACTCACAGTACCAGTCGAGCACCTGTTGCTCTTCCGGGACATTCAGCGATTTCAGGTCCAGGCCCTGCATGCCCCGCATGCCTTCAACACTGGCAGGCTGGTGGTAGGGCAGGCAGCAATAGGCGAGATCGGACAGTGGGTGCCCCAGTGTAGCCAGTTCCCAATCCAGAATGGCGACCACTTCCGGCTGCTCGGGATGCAGGATCAGGTTGCCGATACGGAAATCACCGTGGGCGATGGTGGTGTGGTCATCCTGTGGCGCATTTTTGGGCAGCCAGGCCATCAGTGCATCCATCGACGGCATGTCCCCGGTGCGGCTGGCTTCAAACTGGCCGCTCCAGCGCTTGATCTGACGAGCGACATAGCCATCCGGCTTGCCATAACCTTCCAGCCCGGCGGCTTTCCAGTCGACGCTGTGCAGCCTGGCCATGGTCTGGATCATCGACTGATGAATCGGCATGCGCTGTTCGGGGCTGACATCCGGCAGCAGTGGCTGCGAATACACGCGGCCTTCTACGTGATCCATGATGTAGAAGTTGGTGCCGATCACCTCGGGGTCTTCACACAGCAACTGCGCCTTGGGCACAGGTACGCCGGTGTTGCCAAGGGCGTTGATCACCTGAAACTCGCGCTCGACCATATGCGCCGAGGGCAGCAGTTTGCCCGGTGGCTTCTTGCGCAGGACATAGCGTTTTGCGCCGATTTCCAGCAAGAAGGTGGGGTTGGACTGGCCACCCTGGAACTGGGTGATATGAATACCTTTGTCGACATCCGGCAGTTTGCCCTTGAGATAGCTGGCCAGTTTGGCCTCGTCGAAGCGGTGCGCAGGCAAGACGTCAATCAGGGTGGCTTCGCTCATCTTGCAGATCCCGTAGTTAATTATTGGATGACTGGAAACAATCTTATGGTTAGAAAATAACACGCCAGACAGGTGTCTGGCGTGAACAACAGCTTGCTGAATCCATCGTTATCATCAGGTGATGGTATCGCCACCATCAGCAACGATGGTTTGGCCGGTGACATAGGCACCGGCTGCCGAAGCGAGGAACAGCGCCACCCCGGCGATATCAACCGGCTCGCCGACACGACGCAGTGGCAGCTTTTCTTCCACGCGTTGCAGGCGATCAGGGTCATCCAGCAGTGCCTGGGCAAAATCAGTACGGATCAGCCCCGGTGCGATGCTGTTGACGCGGATATTCTGCGGGCCCCATTCCAGCGACAGGTTACGCGCCAGTCCGGCTTCGGCGGCCTTGGACATGCCATAGACCCCGATGTTGGCGCTGGCGCGCAGGCCGGCGATGCTGGACAGCAACACGATGCTGCCACCACCTTGCT
>SKFV01000343.1 GCA_007117785.1 Pseudomonas sp. | reverse complement strand
TTTTTCGAGATGCTGGGCAACTTCAGCTTTGGCGACTACTTCAAGCGCGATGCCATCAACTATGCCTGGACCTTCCTCACCAGCAAGGACTGGATGGGGCTGAATCCAGAGAAGCTCTGGGTCACCGTCTATGCCTCCGATGACGAGGCCTATGACATCTGGACCCAGGAGATTGGCGTACCGGCGGAGCGCATGGTGCGTATCGGTGACAACAAGGGCGCCCCCTATGCCTCGGATAACTTCTGGGCCATGGGTGATACCGGGCCCTGTGGTCCTTGCACGGAAATCTTCTACGATCATGGCGCCGACATCTGGGGCGGCCCACCGGGCAGCCCGGAAGAAGATGGCGACCGTTATATCGAAATCTGGAATATCGTCTTCATGCAGTTCAACCGCAGCGCCAGCGGTGAGATGAATCCCTTGCCGGCGCCCAGCGTGGATACCGGCATGGGACTTGAGCGCATCAGTGCGGTGATGCAGGGCGTGCATGCCAACTACGAGATAGACCTGTTCCAGAATTTGCTGGCGGCTGCGGCGCAAGCCATCGGCTGCGCCAATGATGATGCCGCTTCCTTGAAGGTGGTTGCCGACCATATCCGCTCGTGCAGCTTCCTGATTGCTGACGGTGTCTTGCCCTCCAACGAAGGGCGAGGTTATGTGTTGCGCCGCATCATTCGTCGTGCCTGTCGGCATGGCAACAAGCTGGGTGCCAGTGGCCTGTTCTTCCACCGTATCGTCGCTGCGCTGGTGGCCGAGATGGGCAATGCCTTCCCTGAACTTAAGGCCCAGCAGGCGCATATCGAGCGCGTGCTGAAGTCCGAAGAGGAGCAGTTTGCCAAGACGCTTGAACAGGGCCTGAAGATTCTTGAGCAGGACCTGGCAGGACTGAAGGGCAAGGAAATTCCCGGCGAACTGGTGTTCAAGCTTTATGACACCTACGGCTTCCCGATGGATCTGACTGGCGACATTGCGCGCGAACGTGGCCTGACCCTGGATGAGGCAGGCTTTGAATCCGCCATGCAGGCGCAGCGTGAGCGTGCCCGCTCGGCAAGCCAATTCGGGCTGGATTACAACAGCCTGGTCAAGATTGATGCCGAGACCCGCTTTGAAGGCTACGAGCAAACCGCTGGCAGCGGCAGGATTATCGCTTTGTTCCGTGATGGTGAGGCGGTTGACCTGCTGGCGGATGGTGAGTCGGGTGTTGTAGTGCTGGATCGCACACCCTTTTACGCCGAGTCGGGCGGGCAAGTTGGCGACAACGGCTACCTGGAAAGTGCGGGTGTGCGTTTTGATGTGCGCGATACCACCAAGGCGGGTGCTGCCCATCTGCACCATGGTGTGGTCGCCAAGGGCAGCCTGAGCGTCGGTGCTGACCTGAAAGCCGTGGTGGATGCTGGTGTGCGTCAGGCAACCAAACTCAACCATTCGGCGACGCATTTGCTGCATGCGGCCCTGCGCGAGATTCTGGGTGAGCATGTCACCCAGAAGGGCTCGTTGGTTGACAGTCAGCGCCTGCGTTTTGACTTCAGTCACTTCGAAGCCATCAGTCCTGAACAGCTGCGCGCACTGGAGCAGCGGGTGAATGACCAGGTGCGCCTGAATTCGGCAGTAGAAATTGAAATTACTGATATCGAGACCGCCAAACGCAAGGGTGCCATGGCCCTGTTTGGCGAGAAATACGGCAGCTCGGTACGGGTTCTGACCATGGGTGCTGGCTTCTCGGTTGAACTCTGTGGTGGTACCCATGTCAGCCGGACAGGGGACATTGGTTTGTTCAAGATCATCAGTGAGGGCGGTATTGCTGCCGGTGTCCGCCGTATTGAGGCCGTGACTGGTCAGGGTGCGCTGGATTACCTGACCCAGACCGAAGAGCAATTGCGCCAGGCGGCACAACTGGTGAAAGGTTCTCGCGACACCTTGCTGGACAAGCTGACCGGGCTGGTCGAGCGCAGCCGGCAACTGGAAAAAGACGTTGAACAGTTGAAAGCCAAGGCCGCGAGTGCCGCTGGCAGTGATCTGGCGACTGAAGCGAAACAAGTGGGTCAATTCAATGCGCTGATCAAGCGCGTTGATGGCCTGGATGGCAAGGCGCTGCTGGCGTTGATCGATCAGTTGAAAAACAAGCTGGGATCCGCAGTCGTGCTGTTGGGCGGTGAGCTCGATGGCAAAGTGGTTCTGGTGGCTGGTGTGACCAAGGATTTGACCGGCAACGTCAAAGCCGGTGATCTGATTCGCTTTACTGCCGGTGAAGTCAGTGGCAAAGGCGGCGGTCGCCCGGATATGGCGCAGGGTGGCGGTACTGATGTGGCTGCGCTGGATGCTGCACTTAACAAGGCCGCCGACTGGCTGGCTGCACAATAGGGCACCCGCGAAGCGGGTTGATGAACAGGCACGAATAGTTTTCTGCGTAAGGAGTTGGTTCAACAAAATGGCACTCATTGTCCAGAAGTTTGGCGGTACCTCGGTTGGCAGCGTTGAACGCATTTGCCAGGTTGCCGAAAAGGTCAAAGGCTTTCGCGCCCGGGGTGATGACCTGGTCGTTGTGGTATCCGCGATGAGCGGAGAGACCAATCGCCTGATTGAACTGGCCAAAGCCATTCAAGCCGATCCGGATCCCCGCGAGATGGATGTCCTCGTGTCTACCGGAGAGCAGGTCACCATTGCTCTGCTGGCCATGGCATTGAAAGAGATTGGCGTCGATGCTGTTTCCTACACCGGTAGTCAGGTCCGGATCCTGACTGACAGCGCCCATACCAAGGCGCGTATCCAGAATATTGATGATGCGCGTATGCGGGCTGACCTGTCTGCAGGACGTGTGGTTATAGTTGCCGGTTTTCAGGGTGTGGATGAGCAGGGCAATATCACCACGCTTGGGCGGGGTGGTTCGGATACCACCGGGGTGGCTTTGGCCGCCGCGCTGAAAGCCGATGAATGCCAGATCTATACCGATGTCGACGGTGTCTACACCACGGATCCGCGGGTAGTCGAGAACGCACGCCGACTGGATCAGATCACCTTTGAAGAAATGCTGGAAATGGCCAGCCTGGGTTCCAAGGTGCTACAGATACGGGCCGTCGAATTTGCCGGCAAATACAACGTACCGCTGCGCGTACTGCACAGTTTCAAAGAGGGTCCCGGGACCCTGATAACCCTTGAGGAAGGTGCTGCAATGGAACAACCTGTCATTTCCGGTATTGCCTTCAATCGTGATGAAGCCAAGCTGACGATTCGCGGAGTACCGGATACCCCCGGTGTAGCCTTTAAGATTCTTGGCCCGGTGAGTGCGGCCAATATTGAAGTGGATATGATCGTACAGAACGTATCCCAGGATAACACCACGGACTTTACCTTTACCGTGCATCGCAATGACTTGCGCAAAGCGCAGGATATTCTCAATCAGGTAGCCACCCAGATTGGCGCCCGTGAGGTTGCTGGTGACAGCCGGATCGTCAAGGTGTCCATTGTCGGGGTAGGGATGCGCTCGCATGCCGGCGTGGCCAGCAAGATGTTCCAGGCGCTGTCGGATGAGGGAATCAATATCCAGATGATTTCCACCTCGGAGATCAAGATCTCCGTGGTGATTGACGAGAAATACCTGGAGCTTGCGGTGCGCTCGCTGCACAGTGCCTTTGAACTCGATGGCGAGGAGGCACAGAGCGACCACCTGTAACACCTGTTAGTATTGGGCGAGAGCAGTATGCTCGCCCGCAAGGGCACGGTTTCTGGCTGCCGTGCCCGTCTGCCAGCGTACATACATGCAGAGAAATATTCTGCGATGATGAGTTACGTGCAAGCTTGCCGGAGCTGACTATAATGAAATTCTGGCTAGCATTGGTGGGCAAGGAGCCGGTTTTTTTGCAGAGTGCTATGTCCTGATCAAAAGCAAGGAGAAATGGAATGCTTATATTGACACGTCGGGTTGGTGAGACCCTGATGGTAGGTGATGAAGTGACAGTGACTGTCCTGGGCGTCAAGGGCAATCAGGTGCGGATTGGCGTGAATGCCCCGAAGGAAGTGGCAGTACATCGTGAAGAAATCTACCAGCGCATCCAGAAAGAGAAGGATGACGAACCAAATAGCTAATTTTAATGGAATTTTCCATTGCATTAGGGCGGGCGCGTAGGTAGTATTCTCCGCGTGTTACGGAGAGGTGGCCGAGTGGCTGAAGGCGCTCCCCTGCTAAGGGAGTATACGTTAATAGCGTATCGCGGGTTCGAATCCCGCCCTCTCCGCCACTTTTTGCTCATTGAATGTCAAGCGTTAGTTTTTGATTCTTAACGGAATATAATGTTTGACAGGGTTTTCAAAAGCCCTATAATGCGCACCCACAACGCACTCGTAGCTCAGCTGGATAGAGTACTCGGCTACGAACCGAGCGGTCGGAGGTTCGAATCCTCCCGAGTGCGCCATATTGAAGAAGCCCACTGGCTTGCCAGTGGGTTTTTTTTCGTCCGAAATTTGCTGGATTGTCATTGCCTCTCGGCAGCAATGCGGGGCGCCAACTGCTAAGCTAGAGCCATTGATCTTTGTTCAGCAACCAGGAACCCATTCATGCCGGAAATGCAGAGAAAGTCGCCAGAGAGCTTGCAGGATCGCCTGGATCAGGTGCTGGAGTTGGTGCGACAACTGCACGAGGCGGAATCGGAAGAGCGAGAAGAGGGCGATCAGGCTGCTGAGAGCCTGCGCAAGGAAGTAAGTATCGAGCTGCAACAGCGGCTTGATGAGCTGCACCCTGCTGATGTTGCGGTAATCCTTGAGTCCATGCCCCTGGAAGAGCGCTTGCTGGCGTGGCAGCTGGTGCGTTCTGAGCGTGATGGCGACATCC
>SKFV01000129.1 GCA_007117785.1 Pseudomonas sp. | reverse complement strand
TCGAGGTCAAACCGGGTGAAAGTATTCCGGCCGATGGCGAGATCATTCAGGGCCGCAGCAGTGTTGACGAATCCGCCATGACCGGCGAATACCTGCCCCTGGCCCGCGCTGTGGGTGACCGGGTCAGTGGCGGCACCCTGAACGTCGATGGCCCCTTACGCCTGCGCGTCGAACTGACCGGAGAACAAACGCGGCTCTCCGCTATCGTCCGCCTGCTGGAACGGGCACAGAGTGACAAGCCGCGCCTGGGCCAATTGGCTGACGTGGTCGCGCATTACTTCCTGATCATTGTGCTCAGCGCGGCGGCCATTATTGGCGGTCTCTGGTGGTGGTACGCCAATCTGGATACCGCCTTCTGGATTGTCATCGCCATGCTGGTCGCCACCTGCCCCTGCGCGCTCTCACTGGCAGCACCGACCGCTTTGACCACAGCGACCGGCAGCCTGCACAAGCTCGGCTTGCTGGTCACCCGCGGCCATGTCCTTGAAGGGCTGAACCAGGTTGATACGGTGATACTGGACAAGACCGGCACCCTCACCGAAGGTCGTATGACCCTGGAGCGCATCCAGCCCCTTGGCCCTCAACCGGAAGAGCAACTGCTGCACTGGGCCCGTATGCTGGAAGCGCGTTCGGAGCACCCGATTGCGCGCGCTTTTGGCCGCAGTGTAGACGTTGCCAGCGATATCAGTAATGTGCCCGGGCAGGGCCTTGAAGGCCAGTGCGACGGCCATACCCTGCGCATCGGCAAGCCCGCCTTTGTCGCCGAACTGGGTGGTTATCCGGCTCCGGACCTGCCGGACCAGCCCGGTCAATGGTTGCTGCTCGGCGACCAGCAAAGTCCGCTGGGCTGGTTTGTCCTCAATGACCGCCTGCGCGTGGATGCCATTGACCTGGTTCAGGGCTTGCAGGCACGTGGCCTGGACGTTATTTTGCTGTCCGGCGACCACCAACAGGTAGTTGATCGCATGGCCGATACACTGGGCATCGAGCAAGCCATCGGCAATGCCACGCCGGATGACAAGCTGACCTTCGTTCAGCAATGCCAGGCCGCCGGTAAGAAAGTGCTGATGCTCGGTGATGGCGTCAATGACGTCCCGGTACTGGCCAGTGCAAACATCTCCATCGCCATGGGCGAGGCATCCGATCTGGCAAAAACCAGTGCCGACGCGGTGTTGCTCAGCAGCCACCTGCAGGTTTTGCTGCAAGCTCTCAGTGGCGCGCGGCGTACCCGGCGCATCATGATCCAGAACCTATTCTGGGCCAGTACCTATAACGCCAGTATTCTCCCGCTGGCCGCACTGGGTATGGTTACCCCGGCTATTGCCGCCCTCGGCATGTCAGCCAGCTCGCTACTGGTCGTGTTGAATGCATTACGCTTGCTGCGCCTCGGACACCCGGGACCCGGAAAGCAACACAATCGTCCGCAGTGGCAGGAGCAAAGGGCATGACCGTACTCTATATTCTGGTACCCATTGCCGTATTGCTGGTGATCATCGCCGTGCTGGTATTCAACTGGGCGGTCAATACCGGTCAATATGACGACCTTGAAGGCCCTGCCCACAGCATACTGTTCGATGATGATGACCCGGCACATCTGGCTGCACAAACCCAGCATGAGGATGAGCAGGCCGACGCTGCTGACAAAACAGCACCTGGCCTGCAACCCCACTCTCCCCCTGATGAGCATAAACCGGTATGAGCGCTGACCTGCTTCCGTTACTTCTCACTGCGCTGGCCCTGGGCCTGCTCGGTGGCGGCCACTGTATCGGCATGTGTGGCGGCCTGATGGGCGCCATGACTCTTGCCATCCCGGTTGATCAGCGCAAGGGCTGGGTGCTTTGGCGGGTGTTGCTCGGCTATAACTTCGGGCGCATTGCCAGTTATGCCCTGGCCGGCGCCATCCTTGGCGGTCTTGGCTGGCTGGCCCAGGACCTTGGACTAGGGCGCGCATTACGCACCCTGGCAGGTCTTATGATGATCGCCATGGGCTTGTATCTGGCCAACTGGTGGGCCGGACTCACCTATATCGAACGGCTAGGTAAAGGCTTGTGGCGGCATATTCAGCCATTGGCCAGCCGTATGCTGCCGATCACCAGCGCACCTCGCGCACTGGCCGTAGGCGCACTTTGGGGCTGGTTACCCTGTGGACTGGTCTACAGCACCCTGATCTGGGCCAGCAGCCAAGGTCATGCTGGTCAGTCCGCCTTGTTAATGCTGGCATTCGGGCTTGGCACTCTGCCCACCCTGCTGGCCACCGGCGTTGCTGCCGAGCGTCTGCTGAAACTGTTACGCTTGCGCAAAGTGCGTATCAGCGCTGCTTTGCTGGTCATTGCCTTTGGTATCTGGACCCTGCCCGGCCCTCATAAAGCCTGGCTGATGGGGCATAGCCACAATAGCCAGTCAACGCCTGCAGTTGACGCACATCAACACCCTGTGGATAGCACGCCCTTACACTAAACCACGTTTTCAGTTTCAGTGAGGGAATGCCGATGCACGCTGCCCAGCCCGTGCCTGCCATCATCGGCCAACCCGGGGTTGGCCCGACCGTATTGCAACCACAGGTTTTACACCCCGCTGACCACCTTGCCATCCGCCGTGCACTGCGGGCCAGCCGGCTGGCCCGACGCCCTCTGGCATTGACGCTGCAGCTGCCCTTCTGTGCCAATGCCTGTCACTTTTGCACGCGCTGCCGGGTCATTACCAAGGATCGCAGCAAGGCTGATGACTACATGCGTCTGCTGGGCAGGGAAATGGAAACCCTAAGTCGACAGCTTGATCGCCGTCAGCAGGTCGTGCAGCTGCACCTGAGCGGCGGCACCCCGACCTTTGCCGGTCATCGGGCACTGGTGCAACTGATGCAGAACCTGCAGCGATACTTTGACTTGAGTGACCTCCCCACTATCGATGCCAGTGTCGCCATCGACCCGCGCGAAGTGGACTGGGCCACGCTGGACTTACTGCGCGGGCTCGGTTTCAACCGGCTGAGTATCATGCAACCCAGCCTTGACCCGGCTGTACAGCAAGCCATCAATCGCCTACAGGGTGAGCAGCAACTGGCTGAGTGCCTGACTGCAGCACGCACGCTGCGTTTTCACAGTATCGGCGTCGAGGTCATGTCCGGCCTGCCCGAGCAGAGCCTGGCCAGCTTTCGTCAGACACTTGAAACCCTGGTTGCCTGGCAACCAGAGCGTATTCGTATCACCCGCTACCACCACCAGCCGCAACAATATCCCTTGCAGCGACGAATCAATCGCAGCCGTCTGCCAACTAATAGCGAGATCAAGTCAGCCAGGACCTGGCTGGAGCACTACCTGCACACAGCAGGCTACCAGCAGCTGCAAGCCGGGTTCTTCGTGCTGCCCCAGGATCCGCTGGCAATGGCAGCGGAGGATAATCAGCTGCAGGCCACAAGCGAAGTCATCTCCAGCGTGCTTGACTGCGACAGCCTGGGGCTTGGCCTGGGCGCAACCAGCAAGGTCAAGGGACTGAGCTGGCGCAACACCCGGCAATTGGCTGACTGGCAGCAACGCATAATCCGCGGACAATTTGCCGCCGAATATCAATACCCCTGAAGCATCGGTCCTGCTCAACTTTGGCCAGTCCATCAAGGCTGGCTATGCTGATAGGCAGTAATGGCTAAAGTGGCCGCCATGTTGTAGGCTTTCACGAATAAAAGCCCGGAAGTTGGAAGCCGACCATGAGTGATGCCCTGAAACTGCGTGCCCTGCCCGAAGCCCACTGCAAAGACTGCAGCCTGGCCGCCATGTGCCTGCCCCTTTCCCTGCAGGATGAGGAGCTGGAAACACTGGACAGCATCGTCAAGCGTGGCCGGCCACTGAAGAAGGGTGAAAACCTGTTCCGCCAGGGTGACCCGTTCAACTCGATCTATGCCCTGCGCTCAGGCGCGATCAAGACCTTCAGCGTGTCTGATAATGGCGAAGAACAGATCACCGGCTTTCACCTTGCCAGCGAGATGATTGGTCTCTCCGGCATGGATGATGAACGTTACCCAGTGTCTGCCGTTGCCCTCGAAACCACCTCGGTGTGTGAAATCCCTTTTGAACGTCTGGACGATCTGACCGCTGCCGTGCCGCAACTGCGCAAGCAGGTCATGCGCCTGATGAGCCGGGAAATCCGTGACGATCAACAAATGATGCTCTTGTTGTCGAAAAAAACCGCCGATGAACGCATAGCGACACTACTGATCAACCTGTCCGCCCGCTTCCGCGCGCGCGGTTACTCGGCCACAGCTTTTCGTCTGGCCATGTCACGCAATGAAATCGGTAACTATCTGGGCCTCGCGGTAGAAACGGTTTCACGCGTATTTACCCGTTTCCAGCAACAGCAACTGATTGCCGCTGACGGCAAGCAGATCGAAATTCTCGACCATGCGCAACTCTGTGCCCTTGCCGGCGGTCAATTTGATTAAGCGCAATGAGGGGGCTGCATGATTTTTGACGAATACGACATCAAATCACAGGTAAGGCCGGTGCCCGACTTTCCCAGGCCCGGGGTGACTTTTCGTGATATTACCCCGCTGTACCAGTCACCACGCGCCATGCGGATGATTGCCGACAGCCTGATTCAGCGCTACGTAGAGAGCCCGATCACGCATATCGGCGCCATCGATGCCCGTGGCTTTCTGCTTGGAGCAGTCATTGCCTATGAACTGAACAAGCCACTGGTGCTTTTGCGCAAACCCGGCAAACTGCCAGCGGATACTCTGCAGCAAAGTTACCAGAGCGAGTATGGCGAGTCTGCCCTGGAAATTCACCGCGACGCCCTGCAGGCCGGTGATCAAGTGCTGCTGCTGGATGACCTGATTG
>SKFV01000214.1 GCA_007117785.1 Pseudomonas sp. | reverse complement strand
TCTCCGGATATGCGATGAGCGGCACCCGATTCAGATGGGTAAGTGTATAGGTGGAGATGTACAGCTTCAGGATGATGTGACGCGTGCCGACATGCCCATTATGTCCCCGTCCCAATCCGGCTGATTCCTCCATTAAGACGTTTTTCTGTACTCGCCAGACACAGCTAGTCAGCGCCCTGCCACGGCAATGCGCGAACCCTGAACAAGGGCAAGGTTGGCCCAAACAGAAACACACCTGACACCTAACGGAAGAGTCGCAGGTGCCGTACTCGTGTGCTCCGGACAGCATCGGAAACACAACGGTACTTCATGAAAAGAATGCTGATTAACGCAACTCAACCCGAAGAGTTGCGTGTTGCTCTGGTCGACGGCCAACGCCTGTATGATCTCGATATCGAGTCTGGCGCCCGCGAACAGAAGAAGGCCAACATCTACAAAGGCCGCATCACTCGCGTCGAGCCCAGTCTGGAAGCCGCTTTTGTCGACTTTGGCTCCGAGCGTCACGGCTTTCTGCCGCTGAAAGAAATTGCCCGCGAATACTTCTCCAAGCAGCCGGAAGGCCGCGCCAATATCAAGGAAGTAATTAAGGAAGGCCAGGAAGTCATCGTCCAGGTCGACAAGGAAGAGCGTGGCAACAAGGGCGCCGCCCTGACCACCTACGTCAGCCTGGCGGGTCGTTATCTGGTGTTGATGCCGAACAACCCGCGCGCCGGTGGCATTTCCCGCCGCATTGAAGGCGAAGAGCGCAACGAACTGCGCGAAGCCCTGAACAGCCTTGAAGTGCCCGCAGATATGGGCATGATCGTGCGCACCGCCGGCCTGGGCCGTAGCGCCGAAGAACTGCAATGGGATCTGGATTACCTGCTGCAACTCTGGGATGCGATCAAGAGCGCTTCAGAGAAGCCAGCCCCTTTCCTGATCTATCAGGAAAGCAACGTCATTATCCGCGCCATCCGCGATTACCTGCGTCAGGATATCGGTGAAGTACTGATCGATAACCCTTCCGTTCGCGATGACGCCCTGGCCTTTATTGACCAGGTCATGCCGCAGTTCGCCAGCAAGATCAAACTCTACGAAGACAGCGTGCCGCTGTTCAATCGCTTCCAGATCGAAAGCCAGATCGAAACCGCCTTCGAGCGTGAAGTCAAACTGCCTTCCGGCGGCTCGATCGTGATTGATCATACCGAGGCTCTGGTCTCAATCGACATCAACTCAGCGCGCGCCACCAAAGGCGGCGACATCGAAGAGACGGCGCTGAATACCAACCTGGAAGCTGCCGAAGAAATTGCTCGCCAGTTGCGCCTGCGTGATATCGGCGGCCTGATCGTGATCGACTTTATCGACATGACGCCGGCGCGCAATCAACGCGCCGTGGAAGACCGCATGCGTCAGAGCCTGGAAGCGGATCGTGCGCGGGTACAGGTCGGACGTATTTCGCGCTTCGGCCTGCTGGAGATGTCCCGTCAGCGCCTGCGCCCTTCACTCGGCGAAACCAGCGGTATCGTCTGCCCACGATGCAATGGTCGCGGCACTATCCGTGACGTTGAATCCCTGTCGCTGTCGGTCCTGCGTCTGATCGAAGAAGAAGCATTGAAAGATCGTACCGCAGAGGTGCGTGCCCACGTACCCGTTGCCGTGGCCACCTTCCTGCTGAACGAAAAGCGCGAAGCCCTCGCCGCCACCGAAAGCCGCACCCGTGTGCGCATTCTGGTGCTGCCCAGCGAGCATATGGTCACGCCGCACTTTGATGTCCAGCGCCTGCGCGATGACAGCGAAGCGGTCATGAGCGGTGAAAGCAGTTACAGCATGAGCACTGAAGCTGAGGTGGAAGAGCCAGTGCCAGTCAGCCAGACCAAGGCTATTGTGCGCCCGGAAGCTGCCGTCAAGCGGATTGAGCCGACTCGTCCGGCACCTACCCCGGCTACCCCCGCCACTCCCATTGCAGCGACTCAGGCGGTGCAAGAGTCGCAGCCCGGCCTGTTCAAGGGGCTGATCAAGTCCCTGGCAGGTCTGTTCGCTGCGGATCAGTCTGACAGCAATGACGGCGCAGAGAGCAGCAGTCAGGAAGCCAGACCGAAAGCCGAAGAGGCGCGCAAGAGCCGCAATAACCGCGGTGGCAACGAGCGCCGCAATAACCGAAACCGTCGCCCGCGCAATGATCGCAACGAACGGGCCGAGCGCAACGACACTGAGAGCGCCAAGCCGGCTGCAGCTGCCAGCACCCCGCCAGCACGCAGCGAAGCACCCAGTGAGAAGCGTGAAAGCAGTGAAGATCGCCCACAAGGCCGTCGCCGCCGACGCGCGCCAAGCGGTGCCAGCAATGCTGCCGCAGTCGTTGATGGCGAGCAGAACGAGACACGTCAGGCCAAGCCCGCTCAGGAGCGTCGGCCTCGCAAAGACGACAGTGAAGAGACCGAAAACGAAGCGGTAAAGCAGACCGAGACGGCTACCGAAGAGTCGACGGACGGCGAACGTCCGCGTCGTCGCTCACGCAACAGTCAGCGTCGCCGCAACAACCGCCGCCGCGCCAATCAGGATGATAATCAGACCACTGAGGCCAATGCCAACCAGAGCGAGCAGCCTGAGCAGGCTGCCAGCACTGACAGCACAGAACATGCTCCTGTGACTGACCTGAAAAAGCCGGTAGAAGCCAGCTTGAGCCAGGCTGCCGGGCAGGCTGAAGCCAGTATTGAGCAGGCAGTCGATGCTTTTGCCCAGGCACAGCCGCAAGAGCCTGCAGCTGAATCTGCGCAAGAAGCACCCGACCAGGCCAAGCCTGTTGAGCAAGCGGCTGACCAAAAGGCAGCCTCCGCTGCTGACACAGCCACCGAGGCAGAGGCAGCACCAGCAGCCCGGCCTCGTCGCGAACGCGCCCCCCGTAGAGAGCGCCCCGCCAAGGTTGCAGCAGCCAGTGAAGCTGATACTACCGCTGAGCCAATTGCCGAGGATAAGCCGGTTGCCAATGAGAGCAGCGAGACAACTGCAGCCGCTACACCGGTCGTTGCCGAATCAACTCCTGCTCAGCCGGAACCTGTCAGCGAGCAGTCGCCCGCCGAGACTGCGCCAGCACCCGGAGAAGTCAGGATCAGCGCCAGCAAGCCTGCAGAGACCGAGGCTGAACCCGAGGTCAAGATCCAGGCCGAACCGGTAGCAGAAGAGCCGGTAGTCGCAGCGCCCGCCGCCAACGTCGAACCCGTTGCCGAGGCACCTGCCCTGACAGCGTCTGGCCGCGCGTTCAACGATCCGCGCGAAATTCGTCGCCGCCGAGAGGAAGAAAAACGCAAGGTAGCCGAGCAGGCAACGGCATCAGCGCAAGCTGAAGCTGAAGCCGCACAGCTGGCCCAGCAGGCTGCTGCAGACAAGACTGACACGGAGGTGACCGTCGAACCCGTTGCGGATACCGAAGCCGAAGCTGAAGCAACAGAGCGGGCCGCTCAGGCGAGTGATGCATTTGAGCACGCTGCCAAAGCAGCCACACCAGAGGCCGCTGAAGAGGCTGATACTGAAGCCGCAAAGCCGGAGGTCAAGCAGGCTCAGACGCCACAACAAAGTGCCTTGCCGATTGACACGGAAGAGCACAAGGCCGACGCGACACCTGATCCGGATGACAAGCGCAGCTAAGGCTGACAGGCAAGTCAAACAGGGGCGCATTGGCGCCCCTGTTTGCATCTGGCTGTTATTGTTCGGCTACCTGTAAACACATAGCTGCAATGAATGGGTTATGCTCTGTGCTTCACTGCCAAGCGGAACAACTCAGTCATGCCAGATATTCAGCTTAACGGTCACCGCCTGCAATACACCGACCAGGGTCAGGGGCCTGTGGTTTTACTGATTCACGGCCTGGGCTCCAGCAGCCTGGACTGGGAATACCAACTGCCGGCGCTCGTTCCCAACTACCGCGTACTCACCCTTGACATGCTGGGTCACGGTGACAGCGAAAAACCCATCCATGGCTACAGCATTCAAGCCTTCGCTGATGACATCCTGGCCTTTATTCAGCATATGGCGTTGCAACAGCCCCACATTGTCGGGATCTCCATGGGTGGCATGATCGCCTTCCAGCTGGCTGCTGATTATCCGGACATTCCTGCCAGCCTGACCATCGTCAACAGTGGTCCGGAGGTAGTGCCACGCAGCTTTGCCGATTACCGCATGGCAGCAAAACGATTGTTTTTCGCGCATGTTCTACCGTTGAAAACCGTCTCCCGCGGTCTGGCGCGTCTGCTCTTCCCGGAGCCCGATCAGGCTGAGCTGCGCAGCAAGTTCGAGCAGCGCTGGCAAACCAATTTCCGCCCGGCTTATCTCGCTTCAATGCGTGCCATTGTCGGTTGGAGTGTGCGCGACCGCCTACCATTGATTCAGTGCCCGGTGCTGGTCATTTGCGCCGACCAAGATTACACCCCGGTCGAGCAAAAGCGCGCTTATGCCAAAGAGCTGGCCAATGCACAGCTGGAAGTAGTGAGCAACTCACGCCACGCGACACCGGTTGACCAGCCAGACGTATTCAATAAACTGCTGCTGGACTTTCTTGCCCGGCATGCCGCGTTCGATCAACCATCCCCGTAATCGAAAGAGACTGTACTATGTTGAAGACTGTATATGCCTGCCTTACCACCCTGCTGCTGCTCGGCACCCCGTTCGCTGCTGCCGAGGAAACCAGCCCGAAAGTGACCCTGCATACCAGCCTGGGTGATATCACGCTGGAACTGAATGCCGAGAAGGCACCGATCAGCGTGGCCAACTTTTTGCGTTATGCGGATGCTGGCCACTATGACGGCCTGATCTTTCACCGGGTCATTCCAGGCTTTATGATCCAGGGTGGCGGCTTT
>SKFV01000302.1 GCA_007117785.1 Pseudomonas sp. | reverse complement strand
CGGTACCGACACAGGTATCCGGGAAGGCTACGCCCTCGCGCACCTGCACCACCGGCGACATCTTCTCCAGATTGATCTGGTGCATGATGCCGTTCCCCGGCGGGATCACATCGACGTTTTCAAAGGCCGTTTTGGTCCAATTGATAAAGTGGAAACGGTCGTCATTGCGGCGATCTTCGATGGCACGGTTTTTCTCGAAGGCATCCGGATCGGAACCGGGCGCTTCCACCGCCAGCGAATGGTCGACAATCAGTTGGGTTGGCACCACCGGATTGACCTTGGCTGGATCCCCGCCCTTCTCGGCGATGGCATCGCGCAGCCCCGCCAGATCGACCAGCGCGGTCTGACCGAGGATGTCATGACAGACCACCCGTGCCGGATACCAGGGAAAGTCCAGATCGCGCTTGCGCTCGATAAACTGCTTCAGCGCATCGGTCAGCTCGGCCGGATTGCAGCGACGCACCAACTGCTCGGCCAGCACCCGTGAGGTGTAGGGCAGTTTAGCGTAGGCACCGGGCTGGATGTCATCAACAGCGGCCTGGGTGTCGAAATAATCCAGATCGGTGCCTGGGAGTTTTTTGCGGTATTCAGTGTTCATGATTCAACCTGTGGTTACTTACGCTTTTCAATCGGCACAAACTTCACATCTTCCGGCCCGACATAGTTGGCGCTGGGGCGGATGATCTTGCCGTCGATACGTTGTTCAATCACATGACTGGCCCAGCCCGAGGTCCGTGCAATCACGAACAGCGGGGTGAACATGGCGGTGGGTACGCCCATCATGTGGTAGCTGACCGCACTGAACCAGTCGAGATTGGGGAACATTTTCTTGATCTCCCACATCACGCTTTCCAGCCGCTCGGCGATGTCATACATCTTGGTGTTGCCCTGCTCCTGTGACAGCTCGCGGGCCACTTCCTTGATCACCTTGTTGCGCGGATCGGAGACGGTATAGACCGGGTGACCGAAGCCGATCACCACTTCCTTGCGCCCTACCCGCTCGCGGATATCGGCTTCAGCCTCGTCCGGGGTGTCGTAACGTTTCTGGATCTCGAAGGCGACTTCGTTGGCGCCGCCATGCTTGGGACCCCGCAGAGCGCCGATGGAGCCAGCGATGCAGGAATGCATATCCGAACCCGTGCCGGCAATCACGCGGCCGGTAAAGGTCGAGGCGTTGAATTCGTGCTCGGCGTAGAGCACCAGGCTGGTGTGCATGGCGCGCACCCAGGACTCGCGCGGCTTTTCGCCGTGCAGCAGATGCAGGAAGTGACCGCCGATGGAATCATCATCGGTCTCGACATCAATGCGCTTGCCGTTGTGGCTGTAGTGGTACCAATACAGCAGCATGGAGCCGAAAGACGCCATCAGCTTGTCAGCGATATCACGCGCACCCGGATGGTTGTGATCGTCCTTCTCGGGGGCCATGCAGCCGAGTACAGAGACACCGGTGCGCATTACATCCATCGGATGGGCCGACGGCGGCAACTGTTCCAGCGCAGTTTTCACACCCGCTGGCAGGCCACGCAGCGACTTCAGCTTGGCCTTGTAACCAGCCAGCTCGGCTACGGTCGGTAGCTTGCCGTGGACCAGCAAATGAGCGATTTCCTCAAATTCACAGGTGGTCGCCACATCAAGGATGTCGTACCCGCGATAGTGCAGATCATTACCGCTGCGGCCAACGGTACAGAGCGCGGTGTTACCCGCTGCGGTGCCACTCAGGGCCACGGATTTTTTCGGTTTGAACGTCGGCTGCTTGTCATCAGTCTTGCTCATGCGTTCATCTCCTCTCAGGAATGCGTATGCGGATTATTTTTTTGCGGCAAAGAGCGCGTCGAGCTTGTCTTCAAAGGCATGGTAGCCGATGCGGTCATACAGCTCTGAACGGGTCTGCATGCTATCGACCACCTCTTTTTGGTGACCATTCTCACGAATAGAGGTATAGACGTTTTCCGCGGCCTTGTTGGCTGCACGGAAAGCAGACAGCGGATACAGCTGAATGGCGACACCGACCGACGCCAGCTCGTCGCGGCTGAACAGCGGAGTAGCACCAAACTCGGTGATATTCGCCAGCACCGGTACATCCAGCTCTTTGACGAAACGCTCGTAGGTCGGCAGATCGTAGGCGGCTTCGGCAAAGATACCGTCAGCGCCAGCGGCCACATAGGCCTTGCAGCGTTCGATAGCCGCATCCACACCTTCGGCCTGGATGGCATCGGTGCGCGCAATCAGGAAGAAGTCCGGATCCGTCTTGGCATCCACCGCCGCCTTGATACGGTTGACCATTTCCTCGCAGGAGACAATTTCCTTGCCCGGGCGATGGCCACAACGCTTGGCACCCACCTGGTCTTCAATATGTGCAGCCGCCGCACCGGCCTTGATCAGGCTCTTGACCGTGCGCTCGATATTGAAGGCGCTGGGGCCAAAGCCGGTGTCGATATCCACCAGCAGCGGCAGATCGCAGACATCGGTAATCCGGCGCACATCGATCAGCACGTCTTCCAGGGTATTGATGCCCAGATCCGGCAGACCGAGGGAGCCAGCAGCCACACCGCCGCCGGACAGGTAAATAGCCTTGAAGCCAGCCCGCTGGGCCAGCAAGGCGTGATTGGCGTTGATTGCACCAATGACCTGCAAAGGGCTTTCGGCAGTCAGTGCCTGACGGAAACGTTTACCTGCGCTAATAGTCATACTTGTCCCTCCTGAGGATCCTGGGGTGCGTCGGGCTCTTGCATACGACGCTCGATATTGCGGCGTGAAGCGCTGATATGCCGGCGCATCAACATTTCCGCGAGTTCGCCATCACGATCGGCAATGGCTTCAATAATGCGATGGTGTTCAGCGAACGCCTGCTGCGGACGCTTGGGGGTGGTGGAATAGCGATAGCGGTACATGCGTACCAGGTGATAGAGGTCACCGCAGAGCATGTCACTGAGCGTCTGGTTCTTGCTGCCCTGAATGATCAGGTAGTGGATATCCAGATCGCCTTCCTGCTGGTAGTAGGATTCGTTGGCCTTGAGGCCGCTGTGCTTTTCATGGGTGGCCAGCACATCGCGCAGCCCAGCGATTTCCTCGTCCGTCATATTGTCAGCCGCCAGACGACAGGCCATACCTTCTAGCGCCTCGCGCACATGGTAAAACTCAATCAACTCCTTGAAGCTGAGCGACACCACACGCACACCGGCATGGGGAATACGCACTACCAGACGACGCCCTTCCAACCGACGAATTGCCTCACGCAACGGGCCGCGGCTGATGCCGAAGGTCGTGCTCAGGTATTGCTCACTGATCCGCGTACCCGGCTCGATCTCACCTTTGACGATCGCCGTCTGGATGCGCTGAAAAGCACCATCAGACAGGGTGGTGGCCGGGGAATCGTGTTCTGCAGTAGCCAATTGTCGACAACCTTTGGATGTAATGACGTATTTATTTCTTTATTGGTGTTATTCTGCTCTCCAGTCATATGGATTGTCAACAATCCATGGAGGCTTGATAAATACCTGCTCGACAACAGAGGTCGCTGGCCGAGCAGGAGCTCGGCCTTCCCGATGGACTGCGTGTATTCCGGGAATGTCGAGCTCCCGCTCGACAAACGGGCACGGCATGCCGTGCCCCTACAGCGATCAAAGCGAGGTAGAGCCCAGCGTCACCAGAGGTCGACAAAACAACATCTATTGTCAACAATCACTCCCTGTGTGGCTCAGCGAACACGTGCTAATATGCAACCACCTCTGCGCCCGGCCCTCTGGCAGTGCCTCGCGTGGTCGAAAGACTTAGCCCTGAGAACAATATGCACGCCATTAATCTGCACCTGAAAATCCTGATTCTGCTCCTCGTTGTTGCCGGCCTTGGTACCACTGCTTACCAGATCTACGTGCTCGACATGCCACTGACCGAAGACGAAACCGACGACATCTGGAGTCTGGATGCGCGCCTGGAGTTTCAGGCCCGCGATGGCGTGCCCATCAAAGCGCAGATGTTTATCCCGCCGCTGAATCAGGACTACATCAGCCTCAACGAAAGCTTTATTTCCAGCAATTACGGCGTCAGCATCAACCAGTTGCAGAATAACCGTCGCGTCACCTGGTCAGCCCGCCGCGCGCAAGGCCAGCAGACACTTTACTACCGTCTGGTGCTGACCCAACGCTATGCCAGCGAGCGTGCAAGCGCGCCGACCTTTACCCGTCGCAACCCGGTCCCCCTGGAAGGTGCGGAAAAAGTCGCGGCCGACGCTCTGGTCAACCCGATCCGTCAGCAGTCAGCCGATATCGAAACCTTTATCAGCGAGACCATCCGCCGGGTCAACGACATCACCGATGACAACGTCAAACTGCTGCTCGGCGGCAGCTCCAGCGCCCATGACAAGGCGCGGGTCATTGACCTCTTACTGTCCCATGCGCGCATCCCGCTGGAACTGGTCCATACTATCCGCCTGGAAAGCACCAGCAGTCAGGAGCCAGAACTCTGGCTGCGCAGCCACAATGGTGACAACTGGATGTATTTCCACCCGGAAACCGGCCAGCAAGGCATCCCCGCCAACCGACTGGTATGGTGGACCGGCAACGAACCGCTCTTCACCCTTGAAGGCGGTCGCAACCCGCGCGTGAGTTTCACCGTCAACAACAGCGAAATGAACGCGATCCGCCTGGCTCGCATGGCCGACGATACCCGCGCCTCGGCATTGCTCGAATACTCTCTTTATGGTCTGCCGCTGCACTCACAGCAGGTCTATCAGCTGATGATCATGATCCCCATCGGCGTTCTGGTGATCCTGATCCTGCGCAACCTGATCGGCATGCAGACCCTGGGTACATTCACCCCGGTGCTGATTGCCCTGGCGTTT
>SKFV01000185.1 GCA_007117785.1 Pseudomonas sp. | reverse complement strand
TGCCACCTGCTTGACGGCTTCGATTTTGAATTCTTCGGTGTAGCGTGGGTTGCTCATTGGACCTCCTGGGTGCCTCGATTATAAGGCCTGGAGGTGTCTACGAAACTAGGGGCGATTCACTTGCCGAAAAACATCTCAGACACTGCGCTCGGCCAAAGCACGGTCGACCAGAGCAAAAAGCCTAAAACTGGCACTATTGCAACAATTACTTCAACAGATAAGCACGGCTTAAGTTTCATAGGCATTTAACAGTGAAGTGGATCGACGGCTTTATGATCACATATTAGTGACTTCTTCATGATCACGCTCCGACCGTCATCCAAATTAAGAAATTTTTTAATAAAATCAATTGTTTTCATCTTAGGCAATGGTTTGATTCTGTAATCGCTTGACTTCTTCATTTTGTGCGCCCAATAATACTGTATATACATACAGCAAGGATGCCTTATGGATACTTTACCGCCCAAACCAAGGTTAAGAGAACAGTTTCGCAACGTTATTCGGGTTCACCGTTACAGCAACCGGACGGAAAAAACCTATTGGTACTGGGTGCGCTTTTACCTTCGCTACCACCGCATGCGTCATCCACTTGAAATGGGGCCTCGGGAGGTTAATGAGTTTCTGACCTGGCTCGCGGTCAAGCGTAACGTTGCGGCGGCTACTCAGAATCAGGCTCTGAATGCGCTGGTATTTCTGTATACAAAGGTGCTGGAGCAGCCGCTGGGTGATATTGGTGACGCTGTTCGCGCCCGAAAATCCATTCGTATTCCCACGGTTCTCACTCACAGTGAAGCAGTCAGGATCATTGCTTTGCTGAAAGAGCCCTATGGGCTGCTTGCATCCTTGATGTATGGCTCGGGACTCCGTGTTGTCGAGGCTTGTCGATTACGCCTTAAGGACATCGACTTTGAGCGTCAAATCATCACTGTCTACAGTGGTAAAGGGGACAAGGACAGAACGACGCTTTTGCCGACCAGCTTGATCGCGCCACTGCAGCAACGAAAGGCTCAGATCATCTCAGCCTGGCGCCAGCAAACGCCTTTTTATCAGTGCCACGTCAGCCTGCCGTTTGCCCTTAAACGAAAATATCCCCGGGCATCCAGCTCCGCTGAATGGCAATGGTTTTTCCCGTCGCTGAGTCTGAGTCACGACGAAGATGGCAACATCGTGCGCCATCATTTGCATACCAGCACAGTGCAAAAAGCGGTCAAACAAGCGGTTCAGCAGTCAGCTGTTGGCAAGCCCGCTGGCTGCCATACCTTTCGCCACACCTTTGCTACCGAGTTGCTGCGTCGTGGTAGTGATATTCGCACCGTGCAGACTTTGCTTGGACATGCGGATGTGCGTACTACACAGATTTACACCCATGTGCTGGGCAAGGGGTTTGCCGGAGTGCAAAGCCCATTGGGCTGACCTTCAGGGGTTCACAGACGCTACCGCCCTACCCTGTTAACGCGAGCATGCCAGAATGGTTGTGCTTGGTTTGTGTGCAGGAAGGTGGCAGTCCATGCCGATAGGCGGGGGATGTCAGCATTCCGTGCTGATTAAAACTTAGCGGAGTTTTGCGGAGATTGCTAGTGGCATGTTGCCCCTCTCCCACACTGGGAGAGGGGCTTTTCTGCTTAACCTACCCAGGCGCGGGCGTTGCGGAACATGCGCATCCAGCCGCCGTCTTCGTTCCAGTCATCGGGATGCCAGGAGTTCTGTACGGCGCGGAATACGCGCTCCGGGTGCGGCATCATGATGGTGACGCGACCGTCGCGAGTAGTCAGGCCGGTGATGCCGCGTGGCGAGCCGTTGGGGTTGGCCGGGTAGCGTTCGGTCATGCGGCCACGGTTGTCGATATAACGCAGGGCAACGCTGTTGCTGGCTTCGCAGGCATCGACAGCGGTGCTGCTGCTGAACTCGGCGTGGCCTTCGCCATGGGCAATAGCGATGGGCAGTCGGGTGCCGACCATGCCGTTAAGGAAGATCGACGGTGAGGCTTGCACTTCGACCAGGGCGACGCGGGCTTCGAACTGCTCAGAGCGGTTGCGCACGAAGTGCGGCCAGTGCTCGCTGCCGGGTATCAGTTCACGCAGGTTAGACAGCATCTGGCAGCCGTTGCATACACCGAGGGCGAAGGTATCCGTGCGCTGGAAGAAGGCGCTGAAGGCTTCACGTACTTCGGCGTTGAACAGGATGGATTTAGCCCAGCCTTCACCGGCCCCCAGTACGTCACCGTAAGAGAAGCCGCCACAGGCAACCAGACCACGGAAGTCAGCCAGATCGACACGACCCGCCAGAATGTCGCTCATATGCACGTCGATGGCATTGAAGCCGGCACGGGTAAAAGCGGCGGCCATTTCAATCTGACCGTTGACGCCCTGCTCGCGCAGGATGGCCACTTGCGGTCGTACGCCACTGTTGATGTAGGGTGCGGCGATGTCGTCATCAATGTCATAGCTGAGCAGTACCTGCAGGCCGGGGTTCCCGTCATCGGCCAGGCCTTCGAATTCCTGATCGGCACAGTCGGCGTTGTCACGCAGGCGCTGGATATGCCAACTGGTTTCGCTCCAGGCTTGTTGCCACTCGGTGCGCGTACCGCTGAGCAGTATCTCGTCATTGAAACTGAAGTTGAGGCTCTGCGGGCTTTGCGGCTGACCGATGACGGCGCTGCAATCACCCAGACCGGCGCCGGACAGTTGCGCCAGCACCGCTTCGGTATCGCTCTGGCGTACCTGAATGACTGCGCCCAGTTCTTCGTTAAAGAGTACGGCGGCCAGTGCTTTGGCGTCATCAGCCAACACATCCAGGTTGATGTTCAGGCCACAGTGGCCGGCAAAGGCCATTTCCGCCAGGGTAGCGAGCAAGCCACCGTCGGAACGGTCGTGATAGGCAATCAGTTGCCCGTCATTATTCAGGCCCTGGATCACAGCGAAGAAGGCTTTCAGGTCTTCGGCATCATCCAGGTCCGGACCTTGCTGGCCGAGCTTGTTGTAGACCTGTGCCAGTGCCGAGCCGCCAAGGCGATTCTGACCTCGACCGAGATCAATCAGAATCAGATCGGTATCACCCTGGTCCATGCGCAGTTGCGGGGTCAGGGTCTGGCGGGCGTTCTGCACCGGGGCAAAGCCGGTCACGATCAGAGACAGCGGCGAGGTCACGCTCTTGTCATCACCGCCATCATTCCAGCGGGTTTTCATCGACATCGAGTCTTTGCCGACCGGGATGGTAATCCCCAGTTCAGGGCAAAGCTCCATACCCACGGCCTTGACCGTATCAAACAGGCGCGCATCTTCCCCCGGGTGGCCGGCAGCGGCCATCCAGTTGGCGGATAGCTTGATATCGGAGAGTTTTTCGATGCGTGCAGCCGCCAGGTTGGTAATGGTTTCAGCAACCGCCATGCGGCCGGAGGCCGGCGCATCCAGCAGCGCCAGCGGGGTACGCTCGCCCATGGCCATGGCTTCACCGGTCAGTACATCGAAGCTGCTGGTAGTCACCGCACAATCAGCGACCGGTACTTGCCAGGGGCCGACCATCTGGTCGCGGGCGACCATGCCGGTAATGCTGCGGTCACCAATGGTGATCAGAAAGTTCTTGCTGGCGACTGCCGGTAGGCGCAGTACGCGCAGGGCGGCTTCTTCCAGCGGCATATCGGCGCTGAAATCATCCTGCGGCGAGGCTTCGCGCGCCACATCCCGATGCATGCGCGGCGGCTTGCCGAGCAGAACCGACAGCGGCATATCCACCGGCTGGTTCTCGAAGTGTTCGTCGTTGAGCAGCAGCAGCTGTTCTTCGGTGGCTTCACCCACCACCGCGTGCGGGCAGCGCTCGCGCTCGCAAATCGCGCGGAAACGTTCATAGTCGGCATTGTCGACGGCCATGACGTAGCGTTCCTGGGATTCGTTTGACCAGATTTCCGCCGGGCTCATGCCAGGTTCGTCATTGGGCACATTACGCAGCTCGAAGCGACCGCCACGGCCGCCATCATTGACCAGTTCCGGGAAAGCGTTGGACAGGCCGCCGGCACCGACGTCATGAATGAAGGCAATCGGGTTCTTGTCACCCAGCTGCCAGCAACGGTCGATCACTTCCTGGCAGCGGCGCTCCATTTCCGGGTTTTCCCGCTGCACCGAGGCAAAGTCGAGATCTTCGGCACTGGCACCGGTGGCCATGGAGGACGCAGCACCGCCGCCCAGGCCGATCAGCATGGCCGGCCCACCGAGCACGATCAGCTTGGCGCCTACGGTGATTTCGGCTTTCTCGACGTGATTGGCGCGGATGTTACCCAGCCCGCCGGCAATCATGATCGGCTTGTGATAGCCACGAATTTCCGGGCCACGGGGTGACTGCACCGTGTGCTCGAAGGTACGGAAGTAACCGGTCAGGTTGGGGCGACCAAATTCGTTGTTGAAGGCCGCGCCGCCGAGCGGGCCTTCAATCATGATCTGTAGCGGGCTGACGATACGGCCGGGTTTGCCGTTGTTTTCTTCCCAGGGCTGCAAAAAGCCCGGAATACGCAGGTTGGATACAGTAAAGCCCGCCAGGCCGGCTTTTGGTTTGCCACCACGGCCGGTGGCGCCTTCATCACGGATCTCCCCACCGGAGCCGGTCGCGGCGCCAGGGAAAGGCGCAATGGCCGTCGGGTGGTTATGCGTTTCCACCTTCATCAGGATATGCACGGACTCTTCGTGCGCGCGGTACTCGCCACTGCCCGGCTGCGGGAAGAAACGCCCGGCGGTAAAGCCTTCGATCACCGCGGCGTTGTCTTTATAAGCTGACAACACACCATCGCCGTGCATTTCGAAGGTGTTCTTGATCATGCCGAACAGGCTTTTGTCCTGCGCTTCGCCATCGATATCCCAGCTGGCGTTGAAAAT
>SKFV01000286.1 GCA_007117785.1 Pseudomonas sp. | reverse complement strand
GAAACAGGATGTCCGGATCAAGAGCCAGGGCGCGGGCCAGTGCGGCGCGCTTGACCATGCCGCCAGAGAGTTCCGACGGGTACTTGTCACCGGCATGGTGCGGTAGCCCGGACAGGGCCAGCTTGATACCCGCCAGGTGTTCGGCATCGCGGCGGCTGAGCTTGGCGTGTTCAATCAGGGGTAGAGCAATGTTCTCGTTGACCGTCAGCGATGAAAACAGCGCGCCTTTCTGGAAGAGTACACCAAAGCGGCGCTCGTACTGACTGCGCTGGTCGCTGTCGAGTGCCTGCAGGTCGACATCGAATACTCGGACGCTGCCGGCATTCGGGCTGTGCAGGCCGACAATCGAGCGCAATAGTACCGACTTGCCTGTGCCTGAGCCGCCCACTACACCCAGAATCTCTCCCGGCATGATGTCCAGATCGAGGTCCTCATGCACCGCCAGAGTGCCGAAACGATTGACCAGTCCGCGCACTTGTACCAGGGGTTGTGTTTCTGTACTCACCAGCCCATCTCCATATAGAACAAGGCCGCGAGGGCATCGACCAGAATCACCGCAAAGATGCATTGCACCACACTGGAGGTGGTGTGTTCGCCAACGGATTCGGCGCTGCCGCTGACGCGAAAGCCTTCCAGACAGCCAATCACCGCGATCAGCAAGGCGAACACCGGTGCTTTCGCCATGCCGAGCAGGAAGTGGCGCATCTCGATATTTTGCTGTATCTGGCTGAGAAACATGGTGGGTGAAATATCCAGCGCCAGGGCGCAGACGACGGCGCCGCCAAAGATGCCGCTGATAATGGCAACAAAGGTCAGCAGCGGCAGAGCAATCAGCATGGCCAGTACGCGTGGCAATACCAGCAAGTCCATGGGGTTCAACCCAAGGGCACGAATGGCATCTATTTCCTCGTTGGCCTTCATTGAACCGATTTGCGCAGTGAAGGCACTGGCGGTGCGGCCAGCAAGAAGAATGGCGGCCAACAGCACGCCAAACTCACGCAGAAAAGCAAAGGCGACCAGGTCCACGGTAAATACAGTCGCACCGAAGTCAGCCAGAACAGTGGCGCCCAGGAAGGCCACCACAGCGCCAACCATGAAAGTCAACAGCGCTACAATGGGCAATGCGTTGAGTGCTGTTTGTTCAATTTGAGCGGCCACCGCCGTGGGTCGCCAACGGCTCGGATTGACGGCCAGGCGGGCAAAGCCGGCCAGGGTCAGGCCAAGAAAGCCAAGCAGGTCAATCAGGTGGTGCCAGAACACCACCATGGACTGGCCAACGCGGGCGAGCAGTTCGCTGAACAGGTCAGGTTTGCGGCCAGCCTTTCCGGGCTGCATGGCCTGCTGTTGGCTGTCGGCGATGCGCTGCAACAAGGTCTGGCGTTCTTGCGGCAGATCAGCATCGCTGCAGGCTTGCTGCAGTCCTTCCGGACCCAGCAGTTCGACCAGCATCTGGCCGCCGGCAGTATCCAGGCGACCCAGTTCTGCCAGCGAAAAGTGTTGAATTGATTGCGCGTGTGCTGTGGCTATTAACTGACGCAGGCGACTGTAATCAGCCAGCGTCCAGTCGCCCTGAATCAGCCAGTGGTCGGGCTGTTCCGGATCAGGACGCAGGAATGGGTTGTCAGGAAGGCTGGCCATGGGCGGCGAGGAAGAAGAGGGCGCTGCTGGCGATCAGCGCCCTGCTACTCAGGCTTTCTTGCTCAGATTGAAATCTTCCGACAGGGTGCCGGGGCCTTCTGTTTTGGGCGCGTAGTCACGCGGTGGCTCCAAGATGTCAAAAACCTCAGGGTCGCTGCCGCGCGGCTTGCTGGTCACCAGCGGGGTATCCTGATGCAAGCTGGCGAGCAAGCGCTCGCGGGTCATTTCATCCGGCGCCAGGTCAACCGCACCCTGGGTCATATGTTGCTGGATGTCCTGATAATCACGATTCAAGCGTGAAACCAGTCCAGCCGTTGTCTTGAAGTGGCTGGCTACTTCCTGCTGGTACTCCTCGAAGCGCAGTTGCAGACTTTCCAGCTGCGCTTGAGTGCTGGAACTGGTGCCGCTGCTGACACGCCTGGCGATCTGGGTCAGCACAACGCCGATAATGATGCCAATAGCCAGGGCAATGACCGGCGCGATCCAGATATTTTCGCTTGCTTCCACGATGAGGTCCCTCATAGTTCAATTCGATGCCTGACACCTACCTACGGTAACGAGATTTACCGCCTAAGGCCAGCGCTGTTTCCGCCGCTCTGGCTGGTGCAATTCCTGTCTCTGTGACAGTCTATCAGGACGTAGGTTCTATGCCTGTAGTCACACTGCACATTATGGAGAGTCTGCATGAGTCGCCCGCTAGAAGAACGTATCACTTTGCCCGGACCTGTCGGTACTCTGGAGGCTCTGCTGCATCGGGAGCCTGGTGCGGATATCGTTGCAGTGATCTGTCATCCGCATCCGTTGCACGGTGGCGCAATGCAGAACAAGGTGGTGCATACCCTGCAGCGTTCGGCCAGAGATCTGGGCGTGCATACCTTGCGCTTCAATTTTCGGGGTGTCGGCAAGAGCGCAGGCGATTATGCCGAGGGCGCAGGTGAAACCGAGGACTGCCTGGCGGCGATTGACTGGGTACGCGCCGAACTGGGCGTGAATAAGCTCTGGTTGCTGGGCTTCTCCTTTGGTGGCTATGTCGCCGCTGCGGCCGCAACGCATCTTGAACGCTGGCCGGATCGCCTGTTACTGGTTGCCCCCTCGGTTGAGCGCATGCCTTTTGCTGACCTGCTGCCGCTGGCAGGTGCCGCAACCGTTTTTATCCCCGAGGCCGATGAGGTAGTGTCGCCGCTTGCGGTGCGAGATCTGCTGGCCGGGGAGGCTGGTGTGCAACTGCAGGAATTTGCTGCTGCCGGGCACTTCTTCCATGGTCAGTTGGTCGAGCTCAAGACGGCAGCAGAAGCCGTACTGCAAGGTGCTGGCTGATTGCCAAGCCGGGGGCATGGCGTTACAGTAGCGCCCTTTTTTCATCCTTGCAGGGTATCCTTGTATGACGCCCATTGAACGCTACCAGGCTGATCTCAAACGCCCCGATTTCATGCATGACCCGGCTCAGGAGCAAGCGGTCAGGCATTTGCAGCGCCTGTTTGACGAGTTGGTGGCCAGTGAGCAGCAGAGCGGCGGCTCAGGTCTGTTCGGCAAATTGCGCCGGCGCCGTCCCACCCTGGTCAAGGGGTTGTACTTCTGGGGTGGTGTGGGCCGCGGCAAGACCTACCTGGTGGATACCTTTTTTGATGCCTTGCCCTTCGAGCGCAAGATGCGTATCCATTTTCACCGCTTTATGCAGCGCGTACATCATGACCTGAAAGGCCTGAAGGGCGAGAAAAACCCGCTGACTCTGATCGCTCGGCGTTTTGCTGATGAAGCGCGGGTGATCTGCTTTGATGAGTTCTTCGTGTCGGACATCACCGATGCAATGATCCTGTCGACGCTGATGCAGGAGCTGTTCGATAACGGGGTAACCCTGGTGGCGACCTCAAATATTGTACCGGATGGTCTGTATAAGGATGGTTTGCAGCGTGCGCGCTTCCTGCCGGCGATTGCCTTGATCAACCAGCATACCGATGTGGTCAATGTGGATAACGGCGTGGACTACCGTTTGCGTGCCCTGGAGCAGGCCGAGCTGTATCACTGGCCGCTGGACCCTGAAGCCGATGAAAGCCTGCGCCGCAGTTTCGATTCACTGGTGCCGGATATGGATGAAGTGGTTGAGGCTGAGTTGCTGGAAATTGAGAATCGCGCCATCCCGTCGGTCCGTATCTGTGAGGACGTTGCCTGGTTCGAGTTTCGCGCCCTGTGTGATGGGCCGCGTAGCCAGAATGACTACATCGAGCTGGCGCGCATCTTCCACGCGGTGCTGATTGCCAATGTCGAGCGCATGGATGCCAGTAAGGACGACATGGCGCGACGTTTCATCAATATGGTGGATGAATTCTACGACCGTAGCGTCAAGCTGATCATCTCGGCCGAAGTACCGCTCAAGGACTTGTACGCGGGCGGGCGACTGGAGTTCGAATTCCAGCGCACGCTGAGCCGTTTGCTGGAAATGCAATCCCATGAGTTTCTTGCCCGCGCGCACAAACCCTGAGCGACCTGGTTTCCGGCGCTCAGGGCGCCGGGTTGGCATTGGCGGTATGGATGGCAGCGATCGCCTCCAGCAGTGAGTCACTCAAACCCATATTGATGCTGCTCAGATTGCGGTTCAACTGATCCATGGTGGTCGCGCCGATAATGTTGCTGGTCACAAAAGGCTGGCGGGTGACAAAGGCCAGGGCCATTTGCGCCGGATCCATGCCGTGCTCGCGCGCCAGGGTCACGTAAGCCTCAATGGCTGCCTGCGCTTGTGGATTGGTGTAACGGCTGAAGCGTTCAAACAGTGTCAGGCGCGCCTTTTCTGGGCGCTTGCCGCCGAGGTACTTGCCGCTCAGGGTACCGAAGGCCAGTGGTGAGTAGGCCAGCAGGCCGACACGCTCCCGCATGGAGATCTCGGCCAGACCGATCTCGTAGCTACGGTTCAGCAGGTTGTAAGGGTTTTGCACCGATACAATGCGCGGCCAGCCACGCTCCTTGGCCACCTGCAGGAAGCGCATGACACCCCAGGGCGTCTCGTTGGACAGGCCGATATTGCGAATCTTGCCGGCTCGTACCTGCACATCAAGTGCTTCCAGTGTGTCCTCAATCGCGGTCATTTCTTCATCGGGCTTGTGACGATAGCCCAGGTTGCCGAAAAAGTTGGTGTTTCGATCCGGCCAGTGCAGTTGATAAAGGTCGATGTAATCCGTTTGCAGACGCTTGAGGCTGCCCTCGACGGCGCTCTGAATGTGTTGGTGGGTAAAGCG
>SKFV01000378.1 GCA_007117785.1 Pseudomonas sp. | reverse complement strand
GAATCCAGCGCCGCTGCGGTTTTTTCCGGGTTCTTGTAATACCCCTGCATCACCGCAGGGCTGCGCACCAGCAACTCACCCTCCTCGCTGACACGACACTCAACGCCCGGATTGGGCAAACCCACCCAGCCAGCACGGTAGCGCTTGGGGCGACCAAGATGGGAGTAACCCACGTTCTCGGTCATGCCATAGCCTTCAGCGGCTGACAGGCCCAACTGACGAAAGAACTCGATCAGGCAGATACTCGCTGGCGCACCACCACTGACCAGGTAACGCACATCGGCCATACCCAGGCGGCGCAGAATATAACGCCCTATGCGCCAGCGTAGAAAGGGGATGCGCAACAGGGCCTGCAACATACCGGGCGCCACTTTCTTTTCCACGCCCTGGCGCAACATATCCAGCACCCGCGGCACCACAAACAGCAGCGTCGGCCGGGCGTGGCGCAAGTCGCGCATAAAGGTATCGCTGTTGGCCACAAAATGCACACTGAAAGCGGCATAGATCGAGGTAATCTCCACCACCTGACGCTCGTAGATATGGCTCAAGGAGAGAAACGACAGCAGCCTGTCCTCTGCCGTGATATTGAACAGGCGCAGATTGTTGCGCCCGACAAACGCCAGATTGGCAAAGCTGAGCATCACCCCTTTGGACATGCCAGTGGTGCCCGAGGTAAAGATAATGGTGGCGGTACGGTGTGGTTCAGGCAACGGTGACCCAGTGACCGGCGTGACAGAGTCGATAATACTGGCCCAGGGGCGCAGGGAGCCGTCTTCACTGGCTGTCGGCAGACCGATACGCGGCATACCCGCAGGAACGCCCTCGCGCATCGCAGCCCACTCAGTGATTTCCCCGACAAACAGTGCCTTCACATCACCCTGACGGATAATCTCGGCCACCGCCTCGGCATCCAGGTTCGGGTGCACCGGCACCGAGATGCAGCCAGCCATCCAGATCGCCAGATCAGCGATAAGCCAGTGCGCGCAATTCTTCGCCAGCAACCCGACGTGGGCACCCTCGGTTAGACCCAGCTCATGCAGGTAGCCCGCCATGGCGCGAGCCTGCTTGCCCACATCGGCCCAGGTCAGTGATTGAATATTACCCGCAGCATCCGGCTGCAGCAGCCAGGGCTGATCGGGATGATTCTGTTCATGCGCATAAAAAGCGTGCAAGGGTGTTACCGCCGCAGCCGGCCCCTTGTTCGTCATGGTTACCTCAACATTTTTATAGTTATTTCCAGGTGGTAACCCAGTACAACACCACCCCTATGGGTGGTTAACTATCCCACGGCAGGGTCTGGCAAACAAGCGGAGGCACAGTAGCATCAAATTCATCTCGATCAATCAGCCACGCAGCTCTGCAGGCGCCTGCAAGCTCAGCAATTCAGCCACTCCCGCCGCCGCAAAATCCAGCTGCAAACAAGCCAGTGAGGCCGTCGACATCGGGTAATGCCCCTGACGATTACCCTCTACTAACAAACTGATCAACTGGCAGACCAACGGCTGATGGCTGACCAGCAACAGCTCTTTCTCACTGCGCTCACCGAGATAATCAATTACCGCCATCGGGTCATCATCCGGAGTCAGCCAGGGCACCGTCGCAACCGCCCGACGATAACCAACCACATCGACCACCTCAGCAGCCGTCTGTTGCGCCCGGGTATAAGGGCTTGCCAGAATGGCCTCCAGCGGCTGATCGATCAGCTCAACCGCCATCTCACGGGCTTCCTGATGCCCACGCGCAATCAGTGTTCGTTGCGGATCACTGTCAGCCATGGCATGCGCCTGACCGTGTCGCATAATCCAGAGTTTCATCACACCCCCTCCAGCGGCGTACAGGACATAAAGGCAGCAAATTCCACGTCATGCTTCTGCTCGGCACTCATCAGCTTGCTGATCACCTTATCCAAGGGTTGCTGTTCAAACAGAATCGCATGCAAACCGGCCACCAGCGGCATATACACGCCCTCGGCATCGGCCTTCTGCTTGAGAACCTGCAGGGTATTCACCCCCTCGGCGACCTGGCCGAGACTTTCCACCGCCTCTTCCAGCGTCTTGCCCTCACCCAGCGCATAGCCCACGCGGTAATTGCGAGACTTGGGTGACATGCAGGTAACAATCAGATCGCCAACCCCGGCCAGGCCAAGGAAAGTCAGCGGATTGGCACCCATATGCACGGCAAAGCGGGTCATTTCCGCCAACGCCCGGGTTATCAGCATGCTTTTGGTGTTCTCGCCCATGCCCAGCGCAGCGGCCATACCGGCAATAATGGCGTAAACATTCTTCAGCGCCCCGCCCAACTCCGCACCGTAACGGTCCTGGCTGGCATACACGCGCAGTTTCGAGCCACCCAGCACGTACTGTACCTCCTCGCACAACGCCATATCCGGGCTGGCCACCACAGTCGCCGTCAGCGCGCCTTCAGCCATTTCGCGGGCCAGATTGGGGCCAGACAATACCGCCACACGGGCCTCGGGCGCGGCTTCTTCAATAATGTCACTCATCAGCACAAACCCCGGTAGCTGGATGCCCTTGGTCGTGCTCACCACTATTTTGTCAGCGAGTAAATGACCGATCTGGCCCAGCACCGTGCGCAAGGCACTGCTCGGAATGGCCAAAAAAATCACTGGCGCCTGCTCAACCGCCTGCAGCAGGTCCGTGGTTACTGCCAGCCGGCTGTCCAAGGTGATACCAGGCAAATAGCGCGAATTAGTATGCTGTTGGCTGATTTCGTCGGCCACCGCGGCATCGCGCAGCCAAAGGGTTACCGGCACCCCGTCTGCGGCCATCATACTCGCCAGTGTGGTACCAAAACTGCCGCCGCCAAGCACAGCGACCGGTCCCCGGGAATCATTCATCAGACGTCCTTACCATGGGAGAACAAGTGAGTTTTCATGACCAGTATAAGCCGCCGGTCCAAACGCATGCGATCAGTCAGTGAAAAAAACCCATGGTCTGGGTAATATGTGGTTACAAGCCACCAACCTGATATCACCAAATAAAAAATGCTGCCAAAAAAATCACTCGCCGCTGTTATCAGCCTGATCACCAGCCTGCCATTGATGGCGCTGGAAGACCCCCTGAGTGAAGCAATGGACCTGCCTACCGTTCTCAGCGCCACCCGCCTCAAGCAAGCCCCGGCAGAAGTCCCGGGCAGTATGACAGTGCTTGACCGGCAACTGATCCGCGCCACCGGCGCGCGGGATATTCCCGAATTGCTGCGCCTGGTGCCCGGCATGAAGGTTGGCTACCGCCGCGGCCACCAGGCCAACGTCAATTATCACGGCCTGAATGTCACCGAAGCGCGCCGCATGCAGGTATTGATTGATGGCCGCTCGGTCTACCGCCCCGGCCTGGCCACCGTCGACTGGACCGATATACCCCTGGCGATTGAAGATATCGAACGCATCGAGGTTTTTCGTGGCCCGAATACCGCAGCCTACGGCGCCAATGCCCTGATGGGTGTGATCAACATCATCTCCACCGATCCCTCCGCCTACCACGGCACCCGGCTCAAAGTGACCCGCGGCCGGCGCAATGTGGATGACTTCTATGCCAACCAGCATGTGCACTTCGGCAACACGCACAGCCGCCTGAGCATCATCGGCAAGGAAGACACCGGTTTTGATTTTGGCCGTGATGGCGCGGATTATCGCAACGGCCGTCGCCTGAGTGCCTTCAACCTGTTCACCAGCACCGAACTCAATGACCAGCAGAACCTGCGCTGGCAGATCGGCGCCAAAGAAGGCAGCAACCAGCACTGGTATGACTACGCCCCTCTGGCACAAACACCCTCCGGCGGCGCCGTGCTGCCGCTGGACGTAGCCATTGCCAATCACCGGCCGCATTCGGATACCAAAGCCAAGGATTACTTTGCCCATCTGCACTGGACGCACAACATCAACAACCGCAACAAACTGGAAATCTCCACCTATGCCCAGCATATGGAACGGCTGAAGGACTGGCGCGCCTGCGACACCCCGATCGCCTTTTCCAGCCAGATGCGCACCCTGTATGACGCCGAGCCGGAAGTGGCCCGCCGCATGAACAACTTCCTGCGCGGCTCCTGGAGCGAAACCCGCTACCGCAACCTGATCAACAGCGTCGACCCGGCGCTGATGCAGGTAGCCGATGAAGCTATCGCCCTGCACCGCGCCGCCCAGAACGGCGAACCCGTGTGCTGGGACATTAACCAGAACATGCGCGAGACCCGCTACCAGGTCGAAGTCCAGCAAACCCTGCAACTGACCGACAACCTGCGTACCGTCTATGGCGCGGCCATGCGATACGACCAGACCAAATCACAGACCCTGCTCGGCGGGCGCATCAACAACAACATCAATCAGGTGTTTGGCAATATCGAATACCGCCCCCATGCGCGCTGGCTGCTGCATGCCGCCGCCATGGCTGAAGATGACCGCCAGAGCGGCTTCTCCTTCTCGCCGCGCCTGGCCGCCCACTTCTTTGTTCGCCCGACGCACAGCCTGCGCCTGGTCTACTCCGAAGCCGTGCGCTCACCCGATATGTTCGAGAACAAGGCCGACTGGACCTACCCGCCGAACAACGCCAGCGGTGCAGCCATAGATACCAATACCTTCTATGGTCAGGCCGATGGCCCGCGCAACCTGCAACAGGAAGAAATCCAGTCCACCGAGCTTGGCTACAACGGGCATTTTCATAACCTCGGCCTGTCCGTCGATATCCGCGCCTTCTACGAAGAGCTCGACAAACTGATCAGCGAACCGCTGCAGGTCGTCAACTTCGAGACCAGCAACGACAACATGGCCCGTTTTACCGGTGCGGAAACCCAGCTCGACTGGCAGGCCACACATAACCAGCGCCTGCGCGCCACCTATGCCTATGTCGACT
>SKFV01000019.1 GCA_007117785.1 Pseudomonas sp. | reverse complement strand
TGCTTTTGCAGGCGTCGTTCTTCCAGATAGTTATCGATCTGCCGGCGCTTAGTCAGGTTGCTACGCTGGTTAATGCTGCTATCTGTATCAGGAGCGTCGTCTTCATCGACGAAATCGTCGTCATCCAGTTCGATATCGGGTTTAGCTTTGGCCATGATTTACTCCACAATGACGATGCTGTTTGCGCACCTTATAGCGGGAGTCGGGCTTTAGCGGAAATAGATTTTTTATATCTCAAGCAGCTAAAAAAGCGGTGCGCTTAATCAATCGTCTTGTGCTTGAAGTCGCAAAGGTCTTCAATCCGGCAGCTACCGCATTGCGGCGTACGCGCCTTGCACACATAGCGCCCGTGAAGGATAAGCCAATGGTGAGCATCGAGCAGAAATTCCCGCGGAACATGGCGCATCAATTTCTTCTCTACTTCCAATACGGTTTTACCTGGGGCGATGCCCGTGCGGTTGCTGACGCGATAAATATGTGTATCCACTGCCATGGCTGGTTGACCAAAGGCTGTGTTCAGCACCACATTGGCGGTTTTGCGGCCAACACCTGGCAGGGCTTCAAGCGCCTCGCGATTGTCAGGCACCTGGCTGTTGTGCTGCTCGATCAGAATTCGGCAAGTAGCAATGACGTTTTTTGCTTTGCTATTGAACAGTCCGATGGTCTTGATGAACCTACTCAGCCCTTCAACGCCCAGAGCGTAGATGGCCTCTGGCGTGTTGGCTATCGGGTAGAGTTTGGCTGTGGCCTTGTTGACGCCAACATCGGTCGCTTGGGCGGACAAAATGACCGCAATCAGAAGCTCGAAGGGACTGCTATAAGCCAGCTCGGTGGTCGGGGTCGGGTTTTCTTCGCGCAGGCGGCGAAAGATCTCGTAACGTTTGTCCTTATTCATATGCCGATGCCTTACTCCACGGTGACTGATTTGGCCAGGTTGCGTGGCTTGTCTACATCGGTTCCTTTGACCAGGGCAACATGGTAGCTGAGCAGTTGCAAGGGCAGGGTGAACAGTATGGGTGAGATGCAGTCTGGCACCTCAGGCAAGTGCAGGGTGACATCCTGCTCACCGCTATGGTGGTCCACGGTTTCGCAGGCAAAGGTGATCAGTTGGCCGCCGCGGGCGCGGACTTCTTCCAGATTGGAAATGAGTTTTTCCAGCAGGCTGTCACTGGGTGCCACGCTGATCACCGGCATATCCTCATCAACCAGGGCCAGTGGGCCATGCTTGAGTTCGCCGGCGGCATAGGCCTCGGCATGGATATAGGAGATCTCTTTCAGCTTCAGCGCCCCCTCCATGGCAATCGGGTAATGCGCACCGCGGCCCAGAAACAGGGCGTGGTGCTTGTTGGCAAAGCGCTGGGCCAGGTCAATAATCGCCGGTTCCATGCCGATGAGTACCTGCTCTACCAGCAGTGGCAGAGACCGCAGAGCATCCAGGTTGTTTTTCAGGGTTGCCGCCGGAACACCGCGTACCTGAGCCAGCGCCGTGGTTAACCACAGCAGGGCGACCAGCTGGGTGGTAAAAGCCTTGGTTGAAGCGACGCCGATTTCCGGGCCGGCATGGGTCAGTAGCCGCCAGTCGGCTTCGCGCACCAGGGAGCTTCCTGCAACATTGCAAATGGCCAGAGTTGCCAGGTAATCACGGGTTTTCGCATGGCGTAAAACAGCCAGAGTATCTGCAGTTTCGCCGGACTGTGACAAGGTAATCAACAGAGTGTTCGCCGGTACAACCACCTGGCGGTAACGATACTCGCTGGCGACTTCCACCTGGCAGGGCAGCCCGGTCTGCTCTTCAATCCAGTAGCGGGCAACCAGGCCGGCATGATAGCTGGTGCCACAGGCAACGATATGAATGTTGGCGATGTCGGCCAGGCGGTTTTCCGCTTCCGGTCCCAGTATGGCCGTCAGGACATGGTCATCAGCCAGAATGCCGGCCAGGGTGTCGATAATGGCTTGTGGCTGCTCGAAAATCTCTTTCTGCATGAAATGCCGGTATTCGCCCTTGTCCAGGCTGTGCGCGGCATGTTCGTAGCGGCTGATGGGGCGTTCAACGGGCTTGCCCTGCGCGTCCCATATCTCGCAGTGGTTACGGGTAATGCGCGCATGATCCCCTTCGGCCAGATAGCGGAAGCGGTCGGTTACCTGTAGCAAGGCCAGTGGATCAGAAGCGAGATAATGCTCTTCGCTACCCTCACCGATGACTAGTGGACTGCCCATGCGTGCACAATACAAGGCATCTGGCTGGTCTTGATGCATCACGCCGAGAGCATAGGCACCGTGAATTTCTGTGAGGGTCTGTCGCAGAGCCTTGAGCAGGTCGCCGCTGCTTGAATAATTCAGGGCCAGCAGATGAGCGACTACTTCAGTGTCGGTATCGGAAGTAAATACATAGCCTTTGGCCTGCAATTGTCGGCGCAGGTCGGCATGGTTTTCGATAATGCCGTTATGCACCACCACCAAGCCACCGGACTGATGTGGATGGGCGTTGCGTTCGGCCGGGCGGCCGTGAGTCGCCCAGCGGGTGTGGGCAATGCCACAGTGTCCGCTGGCCGGCTGGAGGTCCAGGGCTGTTTCCAGTTCGATGACCTTGCCCATCGCACGGGTGCGCTGTATTGCGCCGTCGGCATCGATGACCGCCAACCCGGCCGAGTCATAGCCGCGATATTCCAGCCGTCGCAGACCCTCAAGCAAGATCGGCGTGATGTTGCGTTGAGCGATGGCACCGACAATTCCACACATGCTGGGAGATCCTTGTTTGTACTAGCCTGAAGCTAATCAGTTTATCACCCTTGCGGGCTTTTGCTCAGCCGGAGCCAGTTGTTCTGTTGCAGTTTGGTCGCTGGTGCTAATCTGGGGCATGAAATTTATGACACTCTGGTCTCGCTTGACTAACTACTGGCAGGCGGCTATGCCCGATATCAATGAAGAAACGGTAGTCGAGAGCGTGTTGGATGATTTTGGTCGCTTGCGTGTGACTGAAGCCTATCCGTACCGGTTCCTCTACTTCGGTGAGGATACCGAGCAGAGCTGTTGTTACCTGCCAGATCCTGCGTGGCTGGAATATGACTATACCCGGGCCATGTTGCTTGGTCTGTTCTGGGTGCGAGTAAAGCCAAAGGTCACCCTGCTTGGTTTGGGTGGTGGCAGCATGGCCAACTGCTTATTGCAGCACTTTGCGCCGCGGCAGGTTACCGCGGTCGAGCTGCGCCCGGCAGTGGTGGAACTGGCCGTGCAATGGCTGGGCTTGTCTGCCGATCCCCGTTTGCAGGTGGTGCGCGGTTGCGCTGACGAGTACCTGCAGACTCAGGCGGCCAGTTGTGATCTGCTGCTGGTAGACCTCTATATGGAAGGTGGCCTCTCGCGCTTGCAGCTGGAAGGTGATTTTTTTCGTGCCTGTCTGCGCGCGCTTCGACCGCAGGGTGTGCTGGTAATCAACCAGTGGCAGCAGCGCGATAATGGCGAGCCCTTTGCCGCAGCCATGCTGCGTGAAGTGCTTGGTCCGGCGGTGCTGCGCACCGAGGTTGAGGAGGGCAATATCCTGCTGTTCGTGCCCGCCAGTGGATCGCTTGAGCTGGATCATGCAGCCATGCAGCAATGGGCTGATGACCTTGAAGCACGGCTGGGTTATTCCTTGCGCCCATTTATCCGTTCTTTGCAGCCGCTATAGATGGCTGCCGGGTTACCGTTCGTCGCTGTGGGCTAAAGTTCTGGGACCTAACAGCCGATAGGATGTCGAACAACCAGAGGTGCATGTTATGAACTCATCGTCTCCCTTGCTGCCCGCCCAGGCCCGCTATTCTGTGCCGGCCACGCAGAATCCCCCGCGCCTGGAATCCCTGAATCCACAGCTGACCCTGGCCAATCGACTGGCTGAACGTCTGGGGTTGGCCCCTGGCAGCCTGGCTGCCGACAAGGCGGATAACTTCACTCCAGACAAGGTTGCTGAACGCGTCCTCGGCTTTGTCGGTGGTCGCTTGCAGCAGGATGCTGCCGAGGGTGCGGATACCTCTGCCATGCAAAAGCGCCTTGATCAGGCTGTCCGCGGTATCGAGAAAGGCTTTGCCGAGGCGCGCAAAATCCTTGAAGGCATGGGGATGCTCAATGGCAAGGTGGCGGCGGATATCGACGCTACCTATGAATATATCCAGAGTGGTTTGCAAGCGTTGCGTGAACGCTTTTTGCCGTCTTCTCCGTCAGTTGAGAATAACAGTAGTTTCAGCACACAGCAGTTCAGTGCCCGTGCTGAGACCTTTGACCTGAATGTAACGACCCGAGGCGGTGACCGACTGCGTATCAGCATTGCTCAGGCCTCTGCCAGTATGGGGTCAGTCCAGGCCAGTAGCCAGTCGGGACCTGCTGGTCAGAGTCAGTCCGTACGCACTAGCAGCAGTGAGTTGCGCATTGGCCAATGGCCGATCGAACTTGAGGGTGAACTGGACGCGGACGAGCGCAAGGCGCTGGAAGATTTGTTGAAACAGGTTCAGGGCCTGGCCGACACCTTCTACTCCGGGGATGTGCAGGGCGCCTTTGAGCGTGCCTTGACGCTGGACATGGATACCACTCAGTTGGCATCCATGTCCCTGAGCATGACTCAGACTCGGGTTTCCCAGGTCAGTACCGCCTATGGTCAGGTATCCGGTCCGGGGGCTGCCCCGAGCGTGGTCAACAGTGCCTTGCGCGATTATGCCGATGGCTTGCTGCAGTCACTGCGTCAGGCTAACCAGGTTGGCAGCAATGCCCGCGAGATGCTGGAGTCCTTGCTTGCCGGCGGCTTCTCGCTGGATGCACGTTTTGATCAGGCGCAATTGGACAAGGCGAGCACACTGAACGGGAAGCTACTCGATGGCTTGCAGGGACTCCTGGAGCAGG
>SKFV01000292.1 GCA_007117785.1 Pseudomonas sp. | reverse complement strand
GGGCTGGCGGTCGTGCCACTGAGCTGGATATCCTCGGCATCAATGCGGTCGTTTTCGCACAGGGTATAGGCTCGCTCGAGGATGTTCTCCAGCTCACGGACGTTACCGGGAAAGCGGTAATTGAGCAGTCGTTCGCGGGCATCGGCACTGAGTTCAGCCGTGCTGCCCTGGTTGCGCTTCGCCAGCCGCTGCAAAATGTGTTTGGACAGCAGCGAAATGTCTTCGCGACGCTCGCGCAGCGGCGGGACTTTCAATTCGATCACATTGATGCGGTAAAACAGATCCTGGCGGAAGTTACCGGCGGCGACTTCCGCTGCCAGATCGCGGTGGGTCGCACATAGCAGGCGCACATCAACGCTTTCTTCTTGCTGGGTGCCGACCGGGCGCACGGCTTTTTCCTGAATCGCGCGCAGCAGTTTGACCTGCATCGGCAAGGGCAGGTCGGCGACTTCATCAAGGAACAGGGTGCCGCCGCTGGCGGCCTGAAACAACCCGGGTTTGTCAGCCACGGCACCGGTAAAGCTGCCCTTGCGGTGACCGAAGAATTCGCTTTCCATCAATTCCGCTGGAATCGCACCGCAGTTGACCGGCACAAAGGGCTGCTCGCAGCGCGGGCCGAGTTGATGAATGCGGCGGGCAACCAGTTCCTTGCCGCTACCGGACTCGCCACTGATGTACAAGGGTGCCTGGCTGCGCGCCAGCTTGCCAATCTGTTTGCGCAGCCGGGCAATGGGTTCGGATTGCCCCAGTATGGGGTCGTCAGCATCGACCTGGCAGGGCGCGGGCGCTGCAACTTGCAGGCACAGGGCATGGTTGACCAGTTCGCGCAGTCGCTGCAGGTCGATCGGTTTGGTCAGAAAGTCGAAGGCACCGGCCTTGAGGGCGTTGATCGCGGTATCCAGGCTGCCAAAGGCGGTAATCATGGCGACCGGGGTGTGCGGGTATTGTTGCTGGATATGCTGGACGATCTGCAGGCCATCGCCATCTGGCAAGCGCATATCGGTCAGGCAGATGGCGAAATGTTCGGCTTTCAGCAGGGCCAGTGCCTCGCTCTGGGTCTTGGCCTTGCGCGCATCGACCTGCATGCGCCCCAGCGTCAGTTCGAGCAGCTCGAGAATGTCCGGTTCGTCATCAATCAGCAGTGCCAGTGGTTTGCTCATTGCCCTGTTCATCAACTCCCGGTGGATTTACTGACCATCATACCAGCCGTTTGGCGTGGGCGAAGGTTATCCGCATGCAACTGCCGCGTGGCTCGACCGGAGCATATTCCAGCCGGGCCTGGTTGCTTTCGCAGAGTTCGCGACAGATATACAGGCCCAGGCCGTTGCCGCTGGCTTCGGTAGTATAGAAAGGCTCAAAGATTTGCTCGACCTTGTCTTCGTCGATGCCCGGACCGTGATCGATGACTTCCAATATCGGTTTGTCGGTTTCCGGATGCTGGTAAAGGTTGATATAGACCGTGTGCTGGTCGTCAATCAGTGGGCTGTAGCGCAAAGCATTCTGGCACAGGTTGTTGAGTACCTGGGACAACTGGTTGGGGTCAATTCGGGTGATGATGCCTTCATTTTCGATATCGCAACAGAGGTTGTCTGCCGGCGGGTGACTGAGGCGAAAATCGCGCGCGTATTCATGTAGCCAGAGTGCCAGGTCGACCAGTTGTGGTTCGCTCGGGCGCCGGCGTGATAGTTCAAGCACGGTTTCTATCACCCCATTCATGCGTTTGGACTGTTGCTGAATAATCTCCAGCAAACGCTGGTCCTGGCTGTTCTGCACCTCGGATTCGCGTAACAGCTGGGCTGCATGGCTGATGGCGCCCAGAGGGTTGCGGATTTCATGCGCGATACTGGCGGTCAGGCGACCGAGCGAGGCCAGCTTCAATTGCTGGGCCTGCTGCGCCACCTGGGTGTTGTCATCAAGGAATATCAACACGGAACGGTCAGCTTGTGACAGGTGCTTGAAGTTGGCCATCAGCTCGGCGCCTCCGCTGTGGTTGCGAAAGCTGGAGGGACGGGCAGAGGGGTTGTGTCGCCATTGCTGCAGGCGTTGTTCCAGCTCCGGCGCCAGTTCGTGAAGCCGCATGCCGCGCAGTATCGGCTTGCTGAGAAGTTGTGCGCTGGCTTCATTGGCCACTAAAAGCTGTTGCTCGGCGTCAATGACCATGATGCCGGTGCGCATGCGCTGAATGATCAACTGATTGAGCTGTTCCAGGTTGGCCAGGGTGGCAGCCTGTTTCTGCGCCAGGCTTTCGGAGACCTGCAGACGACGGCTCAGGCGTTGGACAAACAAGGCAACGGCGAAGTAGATACAGCCGAGCAGACCTACCTGCAGATAGCTCTGTGGGATCGCTGGATGCGCCAGGCTGATAAAGAAGGTCAGATAGATCAATAGCAGGCTGGCTATCGCAGGTAGCACCAGACCGATACGTCCGTGTAAAAGCACATTGGCGACCGCCACCGGAATGATCAGCAGGTTGCCAAAGCCGCTGCCCGAGCCACCAGCAGCATAAAACAAGATCCCGAGCAGCAACACATCCAGGCCGGTCAGGCAGAAAATCAGCACATCGCGCCGTCCACGGTGCAGAAATAATGCCGTCAGAACACTGAAAAACAGGTACAACCAACTGATAGCGTCGAACAGGGTAGGGCTGCTCAGTTGAAGCAGGTCTCCGCGCAAGGCGGAGTTGGTCAGCAAGGTCAGACCAAAACCGAGGATAACCCGATACAGGTTATAGACCCGCAGAATACGCGGGCGCTGCAGGTCTACCACATCAGTCATGGTCGGCGTCACGGTGCTCCCGACAGCAATACCAGTGTTTACCCGACTGTAGCGCCTGATCCTGTGGCAAATGCACCTGGCATTGCTTGCAGCACACCATCAATTGCGGTTCCACCGGGTCCGCAGGTGGTTTCTGATTGGCCGCCTGCCAGGCCTTGATACGTTGCCACAGGGTCAAGCAGGCAACGACCAGAATTATCAGGATTATGAGTTTGATCAGCCCCATGTTCTCTCGCTACAAAAAGTCGCTATTGAATGCTGGCCAGGTCAATCGACCGTGCGCAACACTGTTCTTAGTAGTTCCAGTTTAGCCTGCAAGCGGGGCGCTTAACCAGCAGACGATTGCCCCGCTAGCGCGCTTGCCGGACAATAGCGCCAATGACAATGAAGGAGTTAGTTGATGAGCGCCAGTTTGCGAGTGGTGATGGCCCAGCTCAATCTGCGGGTGGGAGACATTCAGGGCAATGTGCAGCGCATTGTCGATATGGCTATTCATGCCCGGGATGAGCTGGCAGCCCGTGTCGTGGTATTTCCCGAGTTGAGTCTGTGCGGTTATCCACCGGAAGACCTGCTGCTGCGCTCCAGCATGCAGGCACGCATCGATGCCGCCCTGGCCAGACTCTGCGCAGACGTGCAGGGCATTTATCTGGTGGTGGGTTATCCCTGGCGCGATGGCGAGCTGTGCTTCAATCAGGCTGCGGTGATTGCCGACGGTCAGGTGCTGGCAACCTATGCCAAGCAGGAGCTACCCAATTACAAGGTCTTCGATGAAAAGCGCTACTTTGCCGCCGGTAGCAGCCCGTGCGTGCTTGAAATTGATGGTCTGCCGGTAGCGGTAACTATTTGTGAGGATATCTGGCATCCGGGCCCAATGGCCCAGGCCAGGGCTGCCGGTGCACGTTTGATGCTGAATCTGAATGCCTCGCCCTTCCATATGGACAAGCAGCGCGAGCGTGAAGCGGTATTGGCTATGCGCTGTGCTGAAGGCGGTATGCCGATTCTCTATGTCAATCAGGTTGGTGGTCAGGATGAGTTGGTATTTGATGGCGGCTCGGTCGCCATGGGTGTGCAGGGTGATCTGGCGCTGCGTGCCCCAGCGTGCGTTGAAGGTCTCTACCCGGTGGATGTGATTCAGGATGTCCAACAGGTGCTGCTGCGTCAGGGCAGTGTTGCGGCTTTGCCGGAACTGGAAGCCAGTGTCTATCAAGCACTGGTGACAGGGGTGCGTGATTACGTCAACAAGAACGGCTTCAAGCGCGTGGTGCTGGGATTATCCGGTGGCATCGACTCGGCGCTGAGCCTGGCGGTGGCAGCTGATGCTCTCGGCGCCGAGCGGGTAGAAGCGGTAATGATGCCTTATCACTACACGTCCAGTATGAGCCTGGAGGATGCCGAGGCCCAGGCCAAGGCCATGCACGTTGCCTATCACGTGGTACCCATTGCGCCCATGGTGGACGCTTTTATGCAGACCCTGGCGCCCATGTTCGAGGGCCTGCCGCGCGATACTACGGAAGAGAATCTGCAGGCGCGTTGTCGCGGTACCCTGCTGATGGCCCTGTCGAACAAGACCGGTGCCCTGGTGCTGACTACCGGCAACAAGAGCGAGATGGCGGTTGGCTATGCCACCCTGTACGGCGATATGGCCGGCGGTTTTGATGTACTCAAGGATGTGCCCAAAGTATTGGTATTCAAGCTGGCTGAATACCGTAATCGCTTGGGGCGAGTTATTCCGCAGCGGGTGATTGATCGTCCGCCGAGTGCGGAACTGGCGCCGGACCAGAAAGATGAAGACTCCCTGCCGGGTTACCCCGAGCTGGACGAAATTCTGCGCCTGTATATCGAACATGACCTGTCGGCTACCGCGATCATTGACGCTGGCTTTGATGTCGATACGGTAAAGCGGGTGCTGCGCCTGGTGGATATCAACGAATACAAACGCCGCCAGGCCGCGGTCGGCCCGCGGATTACCCAGCGCGGTTTTGGTCGCGATCGGCGGTATCCGATTACCTCCGGATGGCGTCTTGAGGATTAGAAAAGACTGACTCACTGAACCGATTCAATCCGTTTTCCCCAGCTAACAAAAAACCGGCCAAGGCCGGTTTTTT
>SKFV01000325.1 GCA_007117785.1 Pseudomonas sp. | reverse complement strand
GCGTTCTTGTATGGCATGCCTGCCGGGCAGCTCAACCGCTGGCGTTTGCTTCGCCAGGTACTGCGTAATATCGCACTGGCCGGGAGTAGTGAGTTGGCCATTGGTGCCTTGAGCGACAGCTTGCTCGCTGGCATGCTGGAAAAATTGGCTGCACGGGTCGGGCAGGGGATTGGCGTCGGGCTGTATAGTGCCCGGCTGGGGCATTTCACCCTCGACCTGTGCCGCGTTGTGCCGTTAACCGATCGCAAGGCACTGCGTGAAGATGGTCTTGGTGTGGTCAAGGGAATCAAGGAAAGCGTGACAGGGCGAACGGATGAGCAAATATAAATCTCGGCGACGATGGTTGCTGGAGCGTTGGTTACGCCAACAAGCCGATCAGGTTGGCGACCGGGCACAGTATCTCTGGGAGCAATTACGGCCAGCTTCCTGGGAAGCACGCTGCGCGCGTCTGCCTGGCGTAGCCACGCACGAAATCACCCAATGGCGCCCCGAGCCCGGTAGCAGCAATGCCGAGCTGTTGATTCTTTTGCAACCCTTACCCGAGTTGCAGCGGCGCTGGCTGGCAATATTGGTCGATGCGCCCAGCGCTGCGCCCAACTCCTTGCTGGAAGCCATTGCCCGCCTGCAGCTGGATTGGGCCCAACGCATCACGCCTTGGCAAACCCATTACGATTATGCGGAGCAACTGCATCATCTGTGTGGCTTGCTGGACGTGCCTGTTGCCGCGACCAGCGCTTACCTGGAAAACGAAAAACGCATTTTCAGTGCCATAGATCAGCGTTTGTTTGAATCTCTGCCGATGCGTCTGCGTGGCCCTATGGCCAGCGAGTTGCAGCCGGGAAAGGGTGGGTATCTTGGCTGGTGGCAAGAGCGCATGTACGCACGCGCCGCAGTCCCCGGGTACGATCTTGCTGATCTGGGCCCGCATGACTGGCCGGAAATCCCTGCCGCATGGTTTGCTCTGGGCTGGCTCGGTGGTCTGCGCCTGGCGGGTCCGTCAATCGCACCTCATTCGCTGCAACAATGATGCTGCCTCGGCATTCAGCAGTTGCTGCGCTTGCCCTATGATCGGTAAAAAAACGCCACAGGAATGCCCGATGACTTTTGCCCAACTGCTTGCCGCCCTTGAAACCAGTGCCGATAACACGGTGATCATTCCTGCTGACTGGGCTCAGGGCCGCGCCGGGTATGGTGGTCTGGTTGCCGCGCTGATCTATGATGAAATGCGCCGCATGGCGGGTGCCGATCGGCCGGTACGCTCGCTGGCGATCACCTTCGTTGGTCCGGCCCAGCCAGGCGAGCCTTTGCAGGTTGAAAGCCAGATTCTGCGTCAGGGCAAGGCAGTCAGTCAGATGCTGGGTATGGCGAAACAGGATGGCAACGTCGTCTGCATCATTCAGGGCAGTTTCGGGGCCGGACGGGTTTCACAAGTGGATATCGCCGCGCTGCCCGCACCCGTAGTCAAAGCGCCGGATGACTGCCGGGCGATGCCCTATATCAAGAACATTACACCGGAATTTATCAAGCACTTTGATATCCGGCTCGGCTTTGGCGACTTTCCTTTCAGCAATAGTCAGGCTCGCGAGCACGGCGGCTGGATGCGCTTCAAGACCGATGAAGGCGACATCCATGAAGCTCACCTGCTGGGTCTGGTCGATGTCTGGCCGCCAGCAGTCCTGCCCTTGCTCAAGGAACGTGCCCCGGCCAGTTCATTGACCTGGACCATCGAGTTTGTGCAGCCGGTACCTGATATAGGTAATACTGAATGGCTGCTCTACAAGGCTGATATCGAGCATGCCCGCGATGGTTATGGACATACTGCCGCCTCGGTATGGCGTCAGGACGGCACGCTGGTAGCTATCAGCCGTCAAACCATAACGGTGTTTGCCTGAGCTGCTATGCTGTAACCAATACTGGTTGATGGCTTGGGTCGCGCATGTTGAAAGCCTTGCTTCGCCGAATGACCGGGCCTGACAGGCCTGATGAGCTGTCTGTGCATAGCCCGCACCCGTCTGATCAGCATCGGGTGCAACGTGCGCGCATGCAACTGTTTGATGGCCTGCTTACCAGAGCCCCGCTGGCTGAATTGCTCGAGCGTCTGGCGCTGGAATGGGAAGCACTGCGGCCCGGACAAATGGCCTCAGTGCTGCTGATTGATCCCGATGATGGCAATTTTCGTACCCTCGCTGGCCCCAGTCTGCCGAATGAATATACCCAGTTGCTCAACGGCGTAACCCCGGGGGAGGGTATAGGCTCTTGTGGAACTGCCGCGGCGCGCGGTGAGGCCGTGTATGTCAGTGATACCCAGAGTGACCCCCTATGGCAGGATTTTCAGGAGCTGGCTCGCGTCGGTGGCATTCGTGCTTGCTGGTCATCGCCTATACGCAATGAAGACGGCGAGGTGCTGGGTACTTTTGCAGTGTATAGCCGCGTATCCGCGGCTCCCAGTGAGCACGAGCGCGATCTGCTGGAGGAGTTCTCCAGTCTCGCCGCTCTGGTGGTCCAGAAAAGTCGCCTCGCCGATGAACGCGAACGCATTGAACAACGCTTTGGCGCCGTATTCGAGCATGCCGCCGTAGGAATGCTGCTGGTCGACGCGCAAGGGAATCTGCTCAGTGCCAATCCGGCCTTTCACCAGAACACCGGTTACACCGCGGCCACCCTCGCGACCGTCAAACCCCATAGCCTCCTGCTGGATCAGACTGCCAACCGGATGGATGATCTGATGCGTGACCTGAGGCGCGGGCGGGTCGAGAGCTTCCAGCTGCAAAGTCGTTATCGACGGTATGACCAGAGTATCGCCTGGATCAGCCTGACCGTGACCTTGCTGCGTGAGCGCGATGGGCGTGTGCAGTGTTATGTGATGATTGCCGACGATATTACCGAGCGTAAAGCTGCCGAGGAGTCCTTGCGAGAAGCTGCTGCTGTGTTCGACAACAGCCGCGAAGGCATGATGGTGCTGGATGCCGGCTGGCGAACGCTCGACGTCAATCCGGCCTTTACCCGCATAACGGGTCTGGGTTGCGAGCAGGTCAAGGGCCTGCGGCCGATGCTTCAAGGCAAGGTCCGCTCGCCCTGGCAACTGACCCGCGACATGCTCAGGCAATTGCGCCGTGACGGATACTGGCAGGGTGAAAGTCTGATCGAGCGGGCAGGCGGAGGCGAAGGCGAAATCAGCCTCTGGGTCACTGCCAATACAGTCAAGGATACCCAGGGCCAGATTTCACGTTACCTGGTGATGTTCAGTGACATAACCCGCTTGCGGCGCAGCCAGGAACAACTGCAGCTGATGGCGCACTATGACAGCCTGACTGGTCTGGCCAATCGTCACCTGATCATGCAGCGCCTTGAACATGCCTTGTGGCAGCGAAGGGGCAGCAGTCAACAGCTGGCGGTGCTGTATATCGATCTTGATCGCTTCAAGGCGATCAACGACAGTCTCGGGCATGCAGCGGGTGATCAGGTATTGGTAGAGGCGGGCAAGCGACTGGCGCGCTGCACCGGGTCTGACGATGTTCTGGCACGGCTGGGCGGTGATGAGTTCCTGCTGCTGGTGCCTGACCAGACACCCAGGCAGATAGCGGCCACAGGTCAGACACTGTGCGCCGAAATGCGCCAGCCTATGGTCTTGGCGGACGGGCGGGAAATATATATTGGCAGCAGCATTGGATATGCCTGCTACCCGCAGGACGGTTCTACTGCAGCTGATCTGGTGCGTAATGCCGATGCGGCCATGGATACAGCCAAAGCCCACGGACGTGATCAGGTGTGCGCCTACAGTCGCGAGATGACAGAAGCAGCCAGTGAGCGTTTCGAGCTTGAACGCGCCTTGCGTAAAGCCCTCGAAAACAGCGAGCTCAGCCTGCATTATCAGCCGTTGCTGAATGTTCGTAGCGGACGTGCGGTGGGTGTGGAAGCACTCCTGCGTTGGTACCATCCCGAGCTGGGGATGATAGCGCCAGACCGCTTTATTCCGCTGGCAGAACAGAACGGGCTGATTGTTCCCATTGGTCGTTGGGTGCTGCAACAAGCCTGTCGCCAGGCGCTTGCCTGGCATCATCAGGGTCTCGGCCTGGCGTTTATTGCCGTCAACCTGTCACCGCGCCAATTCGTTCAGCAAGACGTGGTTGCCTTGGTGGATGATGCCTTGCAGAGTACCGGCTTGCCGGCGCGCATGCTGGAACTGGAGATTACTGAATCAGCCTTGATGACCCACGCCGAGCAAAGCGAGCAGACCCTGCGTCAACTCAAGGAGTTGGGTGTTGGCCTGGCGATTGATGATTTTGGGACCGGTTATTCCTCATTGGCCTATCTGCGGCGCTTCCCGATAGATCGGCTGAAAATCGACAAGAGCTTTCTTGCTGGCGTACCCGAGTGCCCGGAGGATAATCAACTGGTTACCACTATTCTGGACATGGCCGAAAACATGGGCTTGAGTGCCGTCGCCGAAGGGGTGGAAACGGATGCCCAGTGGAAGTTTCTGCAAAGCCGAGGCTGCGCCCTCTGTCAGGGCTTTCTGTTTTCCCGGTCACTCCCGCCGGATGAGCTGGTGGCCTGGATGGCGACCCGCTAATTCGGGCTTACCCCCAGGTCGGGCACACCGGGAAGGGCAACGTCTCCAACATCCAGCAGCCTCTATTGTCGAGCAGGAGCTCGACACTCCCAGGGCACACCGGGAAGGACGACGTCCCCGTCGTCCAGCGGCCTCTGTTGCCGAGCAGGCGCTCGACATTCCCGATGCAGGGCACGTGCCCGTCCATCTCGACCTTGCGTTTGGGCGTAGATACCGTCTTGCCGATCACCGTGCAAGTGCCTTTTGAGGATCAAATGGTTGGCCTGATTTAAGCACGCCATAAATGATGTGCAGCAGCTTGCGCATGGCCGCACATACAACT
>SKFV01000012.1 GCA_007117785.1 Pseudomonas sp. | reverse complement strand
GGGATCGGCTGGCACGAAGCGCGCATCCCGACCATTGCCACCAAGGTGCCGCGTGGCGCCTTTACTAAGGTGACGGCCAAGCTCAAGGGCGAAGTATCAATTCCGCTGGTGACCACCAATCGGATCAATACGCCGGAAGTGGCGGATCAGGTGCTGGCCGATGGCGATGCAGACATGATCTCCATGGCGCGTCCCTTCCTCGCGGATCCTGAATTTGTGCTCAAGGCGGCGGAAGGCCGCGCCGATGAGATCAATACCTGCATTGGCTGCAACCAGGCCTGTCTGGACCATACCTTTGGCGGCAAGCTGACCAGCTGCCTGGTCAATCCGCGCGCCTGTCACGAGACCGAGCTGAACTATATCCCCACCACCCAGGTGAAGAAGCTGGCTGTCGTGGGTGCCGGTCCGGCCGGTCTGGCTGCGGCAACCATTGCCGCCGAGCGCGGGCACAGCGTGACCCTGTTCGATTCAGCCGACGAGATTGGTGGTCAGTTCAATATCGCCAAGCGCATTCCGGGCAAGGAAGAGTTCTACGAAACCCTGCGCTATTTCAGCAAGATGATCAGCAAGCACGGCGTGGAGCTGGCGCTGGGCAAGCGAGTAACCGCAGAAGACCTGAAAGACTTTGATGAAGTGATTCTGGCCACCGGTATTGTGCCGCGCACGCCGGAGATTCCGGGTATCGACCATGCCAAGGTCATCAGCTACCTGGATGCGATTCTCGAGCGCAAGCCGGTGGGTGACAAGGTGGCTGTGATCGGTGCTGGTGGTATTGGCTTTGACGTGTCCGAGTTCATTACCCACGCCGGTGAGAGCCCGAGCATGAACAATGACGTGTTTTGGAAAGAGTGGGGGATCGATCCGGCCATCGAAGCCCGTGGCGGTATCAAGGGCGTGCAAGCGCACCCGCATCCGCCGGCACGTGACGTCTTCCTGCTTCAGCGCAAGGACACCAAGGTCGGCAGCGGCCTGGGCAAGACCACGGGCTGGATTCACCGTACCGGCCTGAAAAACAAGCAGGTGAAAATGCTCAACAGCGTCAGCTATGAAAAAATTGACGACCAGGGCCTGCACGTTCGCGTCGCCGATGGCGTGCCGCAGGTATTGCCGGTGGATACCATTATCGTCTGTGCCGGGCAGGAGCCGCTGCGCGAATTGCAGGCCGGTATCGAGTCACTGGGCAAGCCGGTGCACCTGATTGGTGGTGCGGATGTTGCCGCCGAGCTGGATGCCAAGCGGGCGATTGATCAGGGTGCGCGCCTGGCAGCTGCACTTTGAAGTAGTAAGATATTGCGGGGCTGGTCAGCCCCGCAGTTCTTTAGAGGCTCGATAGCTTCAACCCTTGGGTTTCATCTCTTCCAGCATGCGCCCCATCGCCTGATGGATTGCATTCACGGCCTTGAGTGGCCGCACCATCACCTTGAAGTCGATGATTTGTCCGTCATCGTTCCACTCGATCATATCGACGCCGTTGATGGTTACGCCATCAATCTCGGTCTGAAATTCCAGCACGGCATTATTGCCATCCACCAGCTCGCGCAGGTACTTGAAATGTCCTGGGGCATTCAGGGTTTGCATGGCAGCCGTGAGGTAGAGGCGGGTGATCATTTTGCCGCGCTGCGGGGTGTGTACGACCGGTGAGTGAAACACCACGTCATCGGCCAGCAGTTCATCCAGACCGCTGCCATCCTGTTGCTCTACGATCTTGTGCCATGCCTGCATTACTGCGCTCATAGGGTTGCCTCGCTGTACTGTTTGTTATGCAGGTATTCTGGCGCTGGGCGCAGCGATGAACAAGGCCCATAGGCCGGACTGATAAGGCTTTGCGGCAATGACTGATGAGTACTGGGTCAGACGTACAGGCCGGCGCAGTAGCCGGATGACCAGGCCCACTGGAAATTGAAGCCGCCCAGGTGCCCGGTAACATCCACAACCTCGCCGATAAAGTACAAGCCCGGCTGGTTGCGCGCTTCCATGGTCTTGGAGCTGATCGCCTGGGTATCCACGCCGCCCAGGGTGACTTCGGCAGTGCGGTAGCCTTCGGTGCCGGCCGGTTTCAGCGTCCAGGTATTCAGTAGGACGCCGATATCGCGCAGCAGCTTGTCGGTGCAGTCAGCCAGGGGTTTGTCGCCATGTTCTGGCCAGTAGCGATCAAGCAGTTCTTGCGCCAGGGCTTTGGGCAGGGTTTTGCCCAGCCAGGTTTTCAGCTGGGCCTTGCTCTGCTGCTTGGCTGCCAGCAGGGCCTCACTGGCATCCATGTCCGGCAGCAGGTTGATGCTCAGTCGGTCGCCCGGTTGCCAGTAATTGGAAATCTGCAGCATGCAGGGGCCGCTCATGCCGCGATGGGTAAACAACATGTTTTCACGAAAGCTGTGGCCGTTGCAGCTCACCTCAACGTCCAGCGCCAGGCCGGACAGGCGCTCGCACAGGCCTTTCATCTCGTCACTGAACATGAATGGCACCAGGCCGGCCTGGCGGGGCAGCAAGGGCATACCAAATTGCTGTGCCAGATCATAGCCGAGTCCACTACCGCCCAGCGTCGGAATCGACAGGGCACCGGTTGCCACTACCAGCGAGTCACAGTGCAGCGTCTGGCGATTGCCGTTGTGCGCCAGGGTAAGCTGATAACCGCCGTCCGCTGCTGCCTGCACCTCACTCACCTCGCAGGGGTTGCGTACCTCGGCACCAGCCTGGGCACACTCATCCAGCAGCAGGTTGAGAATGTCCTTGGCTGAATCCAGGCAGAACAACTGCCCATGCTTGCGCTCCTCGTAGGCAATGCCGTGTTTTTCCACCAGGGCGATAAAATCCCACTGGGTATAGCGCTTGAGGGCTGATTTACAGAAATGCGGGTTGGCAGAGATAAAGTTGTCCGCCGTGACGAAGTAATTGGTGAAATTGCAGCGCCCACCGCCAGACATCAGGATCTTTTTGCCCACCTTGTTGGCCTTTTCCAGCACCAGCACGCGGCGACCGCGCTGGGCCGCGGTAAAGGCGCAGAACAGGCCGCTGGCACCAGCGCCAAGAATGATCACATCGTAATGCTCGGGGTGGGCCACGCAGCGGTATCCTGGCTGTAAGCGGAGAAAATCGCTGCCAATGCTACCGTCTCTGGCGCTGTCTGGGTAGAATCGCGGTTTTATTTACGCACAGGACGAAAACAATGGGTCGCGCTTATCAGAACCGCAAAGAATCCATGGCCAAAACGGCAGACGCCAAAACCAAGGTGTACAGCAAATTTGCCCGTGAAATCTATGTGACCGCCAAATCTGGCAGCCCCGACCCTGACGCCAACCTGGCGCTACGCGGCCTGATCGAGCGAGCCAAGAAGGCCCAGGTACCCACGCACGTGATCGACAAGGCGTTGGAAAAGGCGCGCGGTACAGGTGGCGAAGACTTTGCCGTCGCGCGCTATGAAGGCTTTGGCCCGGGTAACTGCATGGTGATCGTTGATTGCCTGACCGATAACCCCAACCGTACCTTTGCCGATGTGCGCCAGTGCTTTACCAAGACCAAGGCCAAGATCGGCAACGCCGGCAGCGTCAGTCACCTGTTTGATCACTGTGCGATTCTGTCCTTTGCCGCTGACGATGAAGAGGCGGTACTGGAAGCTTTGATGATGGCCGATGTGGATGTGACCGACATCGAAAATGAAGAAGGTATGATCACCGTCTTTGCCCCGCACACTGAGCACTTCAAGGCTAAACAGGCACTGGTTGATGCCCTGGGCGACATTGACTTTCAGGTCGACGAGATCCAGTTCCTGCCGCAGACCAGCGCGCCGATAGAAGCCGACGATATGCCGATGTTCGAGAAGTTTCTCGACATGCTCAATGATCTGGATGATGTGCAGAACGTCTATCACAACGCCGAGTTGTGATAGAGCCTTCAGGTACCAGGGCTGGTGACCGGGTGCACTGATCGAGCTGCCTTGCTTCAGGGCATTAGACTGTATGATTGGCCAGCTTCAGCGCAGGCGTAACCCCTGCATTTGGCCATAGGTCAGACAGCGCCAGACCCACTCCATCGGCCCCATGCGGTAGCGTTCCAGCCACCAGCGGCTGAACCAGAGTTGAAAACCAAAGAGCGCAAGCGCCATCAGCGTCAGGCTCATATGGCCAAAAGTGCCGTACAGGCCCAGCCCGTAGCCATAGTAGAGGGTGGTGAATACCAGCGAATGCATCAGGTAGTTGCTCAGCGCCATGCGGCCTGCCGGCGCCAGAACGTGTAGCCAGTTACTGCCCTTGTGCAACAGCACGACCAGGGTACTCATATAGGCAAGGCAAAGGCTGACGTTGCCTATCATGTATGCCGTAAACAGCAGGCTGTTTCTGAGATCAACGTACAACGGGTCCAGCTGAACGACCGCACTGGCGTAGATAAAGGTGCACGGCAGTCCGATAGCATAGCCAAACCCCATCAGCCGGCGGAAGAAGGGCATGGCTGCCCCGATGTCTTGAAAAATCCGCGCTCTGCCCATCGCCGCACCGATCAGGAACATGCCCAATATGCTGAGCATTGACGCTATCAGTTCAGGCGTTAGATAGAAGCTCTTGAGTTCATGGGCGCGCCAGCCGATGACCTCTGCCCAGGTCCCGCTGGAATAGATCACGTCGCCTTTCTCAGCATCCGCTTTAAAGCTGAGTCTGTCTTGCTCATGGGCAGCCTGATGCTGGGCATATGCTTCTTCAGTTTGCATAGAGGCGCTGATGCCAACCCCTCCGAGCAAAATCATTAGCAGCAGAAAAATCTGCAGGCAGACACCCCAGAGTAAAAGCTTTCGTGCGCTGCTCCTGGCAAACAGCAGCAGTAACAGACCGAAGGCCGCATAGGTCAGCAGAATATCGCCACTCCAGACCAGAAAGGCATGCCCGGCCCCGATTAGCCCCAGAACCAGAAGCC
>SKFV01000056.1 GCA_007117785.1 Pseudomonas sp. | reverse complement strand
TGGCGGCGGGTTTGCAGGTCGCGCGCGGCCAGCCGCTGCTGCTCAAGCTGTTCGCGGACCACATGTCCCTGCTGTTCTGCCTGACTGCGTCGACGATCCTGCTCGCGTAGGTCCTGATCAACCTGTTCCAGCGCTTCGCGTGCCGTGGCCAGCTGTTGCTCCACCTCAACCCGCTGCTGCAGTAGTTTTTCCAGCTCGATACGCTGGTCCTCGTCCGGTGCCAGCGCTTCTTCCAGACTCATCTGCAACTGCTCGCGGCGCTCGGCCAGACGCTCGGTCTGCGTTTGCAGCCGCTCAAGCGCCTGGCTGGTCGATTGCTGTTGGGCCTGAAGCGACTGAAAGCGCAACGCCAGTTGATGCTCGCGGTCCTTGTGCTGCCGTGCGTGCTGACGGGCATGATCCAGCGTGTCGCGTACCTGGTCACGCTGCTGCAACAGGGCCTCACGCTCGCCGGTATCCGCAGACATTCGCTCCAACGCTTCTTGCAACGTCAGGCGCGCTTCACCCAATTGTTCCAGCTCATCACTGCGCTGCTGGCGAATTTCCGTCAGATCATCGCTGATGCGCTGGCGACGGGCATGGAGCTGTTCCAGACGGACCTGCCGCGCCGAACACTGGGCCTTAATATCGCCCTGCTCACGGCCAAGTTGCGCTTGACCTTGCTGCAAGCTGTCGCGCTGTTGCTCCAGTTCACGAATATTCTGTTGGTGGCGCGCCTGATGCTCAGCCGCCTGTTCCAGTTGCGCTTCCTGTTCGGCCAGACTGGTCTGTAGCTGTTCGATTTCCTGCTGCCGAGCCAGTACGCCACCGGCATTGGCCTCACCGCGACGCACGCGCAGCCAGTTGCGCCCAATCCAATGGCCTTGCGCAGTAATAATCGAGCCCTCAGCCGGCAGAGTGTGACGCGCAGCCATCGCCGCTTCCAGCGAATCTGCCGTGCGCACGGCTGCCAGCCATGGGCTGAGATCCAGAGGGCTGTTGACCTTGCTCAGCAAACTATCGGTAGCCGGCTGGTCATTGCTGGCGGCAGCGCGTTCCAGCAGGCGCAAGCTGCCCTGCTCAAAGTCGGCTAACTGCCCTGCAACCTGATCGAGTTGATCCAGGGCGATGGCTTGCAGATCATCCCCCAGCACGGTTTCCAACGCCAGTTCCCAGCCTGCAGACACCTGTATCTGCTGGGCCAGCGCCGTCGCCTTGTCCAGACCTTGCGCTGCCAACCATTCACTGACGCCTTTGCCGTGATCCAGTGCCGCCTGTTGCAGAGCTTCCAGTGAAGCCAGGCGACCATTGGCACACTGCACCTCGCCGCGACGAATATCCTGTTCCTGATTCAGCGCCTGCAGGCTATCTTTTTCCTGCAACAGACTGTCAGCCAGTTCGTCCAGCTTGAGCTGACCTTCTTCGCTGCGCAGCTCCAGCTCAACCAGTTGCTCATTGAGCGCTTCCAGTTCCTCGTCCAGGCTACCGGCACCCAGGCCCTGCTGCTCGTCTTCAAGGCGCTTTATACGCTCGCCCAGCCGCTCAATCGCCTGTTCCAGATGATTGATGCGCGATTGTTCTACCTCGGCCTGCTGGCGTGGCGCGGCTGCTTGCTGATTGAACTGATCCCAGGCGCTTTGCCATTGCTGCATCGCCTCTTCGGCGCCCAGCAGGCTGGCAGCGGTATCTTCATCTGCCGCCCGGGCCATTTCCAGTTCCGGCTCGATCTCAGTCAGCTCCGCACGCAGATCAGCCAGCAGGGCCTCGTCCTGGGTCAGATGGCTTTGGGCTTCATTCCAGGCCTGTTCGGCTTCACGTAGATCCTGCTGCAGTTGCCGTTGGCGGTCCAGATTGAACTGCAAGGCCTGCTCAATACGGCTGATATCGGCCCCCAGGCCATAGAAACGGGCCTGCACCTGATTGAAGCGCTCGGTTAATTCGGTGTGCTCGTCGCGACGTTTTTCAATTTGCGCATCGGCATTGCGTTGCTCGGCAATCAGGGCCTCCAGCGCCACTTCCTGGTCACGCACCTTGCTTTCCTGGCCCTGCACCTGAGTATCCAGCCCCTGCCAGCGCAATGCCTGCAATTGCGCCTTGAGCTGACGCTCTTCGGCCTTGAACTCCTTGTACTTCTCTGCTGACTGGGCCTGACGATGCAAGTGCGCCAGTTGGCGCTCCAGTTCGTCACGCAGATCCGTCAGTCGCGACAGGTTGTCGTGCGTACGGCGGATACGGTTCTCGGTTTCGCGCCGGCGCTCCTTGTATTTGGAAATACCGGCGGCCTCTTCTATGAACAGACGCAACTCATCGGGCTTGGCCTCGATGAGTTTGGAAATCATGCCCTGTTCGATAATCGAATAGCTGCGTGGACCCAGACCGGTGCCGAGGAAGATATCGGTAATATCGCGGCGCCGGCATTTGGTGCCATTGAGGAAATACTGGTTCTGCGCCTCACGGGTGACCCGGCGGCGGATGGAGATTTCGTTGTAACTGGCGTATTCGCCCTTGAGCGTGCCGTCACTGTTGTCGAAAACCAGTTCAATCGAAGCCTGGCCAACCGGTTTGCGGCTGTTGGAGCCGTTGAAGATGACATCCGTCATGGATTCGCCGCGCAGGTTCTTTGCCGAGCTTTCACCCATGACCCAGCGTACGGCGTCGATGATGTTCGACTTGCCGCAGCCATTGGGGCCTACCACCGCACCCATATTGGTCGGAAAGTAGACCGTGGTCGGGTCCACAAAGGATTTGAAGCCGGCCAGCTTGATGCACTTCAATCGCATGTATCAGCTTTTCCTTGCGCTCGATAATCAGGGGCTTGCTGCCACTGCACGAATAAACCGCCATTTTTACCCGCTTGGCCGCCCATCGACAACATTATGTGACAATCAAGGGAAAAATGATGCGTTTTTACTGCCCGCTTGAAGTTGTGGCACACTCTGTGCCAAAGGAAAAACGAGCCTCCCCATGCGCCAAGACAAAACTCTGGACAGCCTCTATAACCGTCTGGTTGACGAAGAGGATGCCCGCGTCTGTAAGGACATTCCCGACAGTGCCTGCAGCGACGTACCGCAGAACTTTTTCCGCCAGGTCACGGCCACCACTCTGACCAGCCTCGGCGACACACTGATCAACCCGAAAACCACCCTCGCCTGGTTGCTGGGCGTGGTCGGTGCTCCGGTTGCGCTGATTGCCTGGCTGGTGCCTATTCGCGAATCCGGCTCCATGCTGCCGCAACTGATGATTGCGTCCTGGATTCGTCAATTCAGCCGGCGCAAGGGCGTCTGGGTCGCGGGCAGCCTGTTACAGGCGCTTTCTTTACTTGCCATGGGTCTGGTCGCCTGGACCACCACTGGCCTGCTCGCTGGCCTGCTGATTATTGCCTGCCTGGTGGTGTTCAGCCTGGCGCGCGGGTTATGCTCGGTGGCCAGCAAGGACGTGATCGGCAAAACCATCCCGAAAACCCGGCGCGGACGTCTGAACGGCCTGGCCAGCAGCCTGTCCGGCTGGTTGGCACTGGCCTTTGGCATCTACACCCTGCTGCAACCGCCCAGCGATGATGACAGCATCTTTTACGTCAGCCTGCTGGTTGGTGCTGCACTACTCTGGGTACTGGCTACCCTGGTATACCGCTCGATTGACGAGGCACCCGGGGCAACCGAAGGCGGCGAGAACGGGTTCAGTGAAGCCTTTGCACGTCTCAGCCTGCTGCGCGACGATGCGCCCTTTCGCCGCTTTGTGATAACCCGCGCGTTACTCTTGTGTTCAGCGCTTTCCGCACCCTATTACGTTGTTCTTGGGCAGGAACTGAGTACCGGCCTGAGCATGCTGGGTGCCTTTCTGGTCGCCAATGGCCTGGCCAACAGCCTCAGCTCCATGGTCTGGGGGCGTATGTCCGATCATTCCAGCCGCCAGGTCATGATCCGTGCGGCTTTTCTGGCCAGCTTGCTCGGGCCAATCGTGATCGCCATTCATTGGTGGGGAGGACTACCGGAAGACCTACATGCCTGGCTGTTCCCGGTGGCTTTCTTTGTGCTCGGCGTTGCCCATAGCGGGGTGCGTGTCGGACGCAAAACCTATGTACTGGATATGGCCGGAGGCAACAAGCGCACCGATTATGTCGCCGTCGGCAACAGCCTGATCGGACTGATCCTGTTGGCTACGGGTCTGTTTGGCCTGCTCAGCGGGCTGATTGGTGCCGCCGGCATGCTACTACTTTTGTCGGCTATCGGCTTGGCTGGTGCCCTGCTAGCCTTCACGCTGCCCGAGGTACAAGCCGACTGAAAAGGGCTTGGGTCGGTCTGGCTGCCGTACCCACCGAAGACGTCTACACTCTTACTGGACAGTGACCAATACGATGCTGGTCACTGCCAGGTTATTGGCAATCCATATCGGAGCTTGAGCATGACCACAGCGCACAAAGATGCGACCCCTGAGCCTATGCCGACCGGCCGCCTGATCGGGCTATTTCTTGGCCCGGCGTTTCTGCTTTTTACCCTGCTGGTACCCGCCCCTGGCGAACTGGCTCCTGCCGCCTGGCAAACCCTGGGGCTGATGTTGCTGATGGCGACCTGGTGGTCCACTGAAGCCATACCGATTCCGGCGACCGCCCTGCTGCCGATTCCACTGATTCCTGCACTGGGCCTGGGCACCGTCGGCAATGCCACCGCACCCTATGCCAATCCGATCATTTTCCTGTTTATGGGTGGTTTTATTATCGGTCTGGCAATGCAGCGCTGGAATCTGCATAAACGCATCGCCCTGCTGACGCTGATTGCCGTGGGTAGCCAACCCAAGCGACAGATTGCTGGCTTTATGCTGGCCACCGGCTTTCTCAGTATGTGGGTCAGCAACACGGCAACCACCATCATGATGCTGCCCATCGGTCTCTCAGTGATCAGCATGCTCGATAACAGCAACCCTGAAGCCGTGAAGCGCTTTGCCACCGCCTTGCTATTGGCG
>SKFV01000192.1 GCA_007117785.1 Pseudomonas sp. | reverse complement strand
CTTTATTTTCAGCAGCATAGCTGTTAAATACGCATTAGCGACTTTTAATACAAAATAAAATAAACCTGTAATAGATCATTTTTTCTGCCCTCCGAAGGCACAGAAGAGAACCTGTCGTTCGACAAATCGCGCCAGCGATTTGGGCGGAGCGCAGCGACGGGGCAAAGCCCCAAGAATCGCCAAAGCGATTCGCAGCCAATCCTGTCCGTGCATCAGCTTGAGCCAATTCTGCCTCCACGCCACCGATAAAAGCCGTGCAAAGCGCCCACTTCATTCTTTGCCTACGTTTTCCCGCGCCCTCGAACCCTGCATCCGCTCATACCCAACCCGAGTCACCAACACCAGATGCCGGGTGGTCGGGTAAATGCTCCCTGCCACCTTGAGCGACTCGATAAATGCGCTGTGCGATGCATCGGACAAATAGTAATAGTCACGCCCCTCCTCAAGCCTGTTTTCAGAGCGCTTGAACAGCCGGAAAGCCGATCCTTTCGTCAAGCCGTTCATGTCATCAATCTGCCGAAAACTGAGGGTTTCTACACCCTGGTAAACAATGGGCTGCATGCTGATCCTGATTTCCCGAATGCCTGGATATCTGTCAGGCTGCTAAAGGGTCGCTCTTCCTGATCAACTGATGATAGGTTAGCGCTAACGATTATTACCAATCCCTCGGCTTCAAACCACCCTATCCAATGAGGACGCATGATGTCTGACAACGATACTCTGACAGCCTTGAAAACCGCCTTTACCTTTATGCCACAACCGGTCGATGTCACCCGTTTCGAATACGGCGATGATGCAGGCAGAATTCTTGAGCAGATCAATTTCGTGCGTGAGGTGCTGCTCGACCACGGAATAGATCCCGATGAGGTAGGCGGAGAAATAAATCCCGACTCGTCACCCAATTCTTGCTACTGAAGAGGTTGCGCCCTCGCCTGAACACGCCATGAAGTCGCCTTCGGCTAGCCGGATACCTTCCGGGTTTGGCTTACGTTTATTATAGTGTTATAATGTAACATTACTTGGAGTATCCCTTCAGCTAAGCCGGGGCGTGAGATGATTGACTGCCACAATTTACAGTGGGGGCCGCAAGGCTTTGCACTCACCCCACCTCTTGATCTGCACCTTGGCCAAGGCAGCCTGACAGCTGTAATAGGCGCAAATGGTAGCGGTAAAAGCAGTTTGCTCAAGCTGCTAGCCGGCCTGACCCGACCCTTGGCTGGAAGCTGCCAGGTCGCCGCGCGGAAGTTGGGTGATATCGGCTATCTGCAACAGGCCCAGGCCCTCGACCGCCAATACCCGATTGATTGCCAAACCCTGGTGAATGCTGGCCAATGGCGCAGCCGCCTGCCAAAAGCTCAACGCCGAGAACAACTGCAACAGACACTGATCGAGTGGCAACTGACCGAACAGGCAGGCCGCCCCCTTGGCGCGCTTTCCGGCGGTGAATTACAACGCGCCTTGCTCGCCAGGCTGAGTCTGCAAGAAGCCCGGCTGCTGCTGCTCGACGAGCCAGAGTCCGCCATGGACGAAACAGGGCAACAGTTGTTCTGGCAGGCAATTGAGCGTTGGCAGGCGCAGGGCAAAACCATAGTACTGGTCAGCCATAACCTCAGCCGACTGGCTAAGCATGTGCCTCAGGCACTGTCGATCAACAAGGACGTCTGTCGGTTTGGGCCGCCGAGCGAGCTGATCAAACCCGCCAGGTTGCTGCATGCAGCATGATGCTCGAATGGCTATGGTCACCCTTTGTCGAGTTTACCTTTATGCGCCGGGCTTTGTTCGGCGGCATGGCGCTGGCCTGCAGCGCTGCGCCACTCGGCGTATTCCTGATTCTCAGGCGGGTCAGCATGATGGGCGATGCCATTGCCCATGGCATGCTGCCCGGCGTAGCACTGGGCTTTCTGCTGGCCGGATTCAGCTTGCCGAGCATGGCGCTGGGCGGCCTGCTCGCTGGCTTGGGCATGGCCGCCCTGGCGACAGCCATCACGCGACGTACGGGTTTGCGAGCCGACGCCAGCCTGGCGGCTTTGTACCCCATCAGCCTGGCAGCCGGGGTACTGCTGCTAGGCCTCGCCGGGCGGCGTCTGGATCTGATGCATATTCTGTTTGGTTCAGCACTGGCGGTGGACCGCGATGTGCTGCTGACCATGCTCGGTGTGTCAGCCATCAGTCTGTTGGCACTGGCCAGCCTGTTCCGTTTGCTGCTGCTGGACAGCCTGGACCCCTTGTTCATGCGCGGCGTCAGCCGCTTTGGGCCAACCGCTTACGGCCTGTTTCTGGGGCTGGTGGTGATCAACCTGGTGGTTGGCTTTCAGGCAATCGGCGCGCTGATGGTGATTGGCCTGATGATGCTACCCGCCGCTGCCGCGCGATTCTGGAGTCGTCAATTGCTGCCTATTTTGTTGCTGGCGGCAAGTCTTGGCGCAACGAGCGTCTGGGTCGGTCTGTTGCTGTCATTTCATATCGGCCTGGCGACCGGCCCCAGCATCGTTCTGGTAGCAGGCGCTTTCTATCTGCTGTCGGTGTTGTTCGGACCAGTGCATGGAATGTGTCGTCAACCGTTCATTACTACCCATCATTGAGGAATTGGCATGCGCATTATGGTCTTTCTGGCTGGCTGTCTGCTGGCCCTTTCGGTTAACGCCAACGAACGGCTACAGGTTGTTACCAGCTTCAGCATCCTGGCTGACTTCACCGCGGAAATCGGTGGTGAACATGTTCAGGTTATTAACCTGGTGGGGGCCGACGAGGATGCCCATGTCTACCAACCCACGCCGGATGATGCCCGCGCCCTGCTGTCAGCGGATCTGGTGATTGCCAATGGTCTTGACTTCGAGCCCTGGCTACCGCGGCTGATGAACAGCACTGAAAGCAAGGCGCCTTATGTAGAGGCCACGCGGGGCATACTGCCATTGATGGTCGAGGAGGATGGCGAGCGTGTTGCCGATCCGCACGCCTGGCAGAGCCTGGCAAACGCCGAAATCTATGTGAACAATATTGCCCAGGCGCTGGCAGAGGCTGATCCGGCCAACGCGGAGTACTATCAGGCACAGCGTGATAGCTATCAACAACAGGTCAAGGAATTGCTCAAGGAGGTGCGGACCAGCCTTGGAGGTTTGCCGGCCTCACAACGCAAGGTCATCACCAGTCATGATGCCTTTGGTTATCTCGGCCAGTCCTATGGACTGCAATTTATTGCACCGCAGGGCCTGTCCACCCATTCCGAACCATCCGCGGCTGAAGTGGCGGCCCTGATTCGTCAGATTCGGGCGGATCAGGTGCGCGCGGTATTTGTCGAGAATATCCGTAACCCGCGCCTGATCGAACAGATCGCTGAAGAGGCGGACGCCAGAGTCGGTGGCACGCTGTATTCAGACGCCCTGGCCAGCGAAGGGCCAGCGAGCAACTATCTGGGTATGTACCGGCATAATGTCGACACGCTGGTTGAGGCACTGGGGGAATAACTGAGCTAATGTCAGGTCGTTAAATGATCGTCATGACAAGCGAGACGACATGAAACATCTGTTTATCGCGCTGCTGCGCGCATACCAGTATTTGATCAGCCCACTGCTCGGCCCACGTTGCCGGCATTTTCCCAGCTGTTCGGAGTATGCCGTACTGGCTCTGCGCGAGCACGGTACGCTACGGGGTAGTTGGCTGGCACTACGCAGGGTGTCGCGTTGTCACCCCTGGGGTTCCAGCGGTTATGACCCGGTACCACCCCGTGCCGATGATGGGAAGGGGGGCTAGTTCCCCCGCCCCTTCAACCTCTGAGTCGCCTTTTTTACCGCGGCCATCTTCTCCGGGCGTTTCATTTTTTTCCAGCGCTTGATTTCTTCCTTGCTGCGCCCGCAACTCAGGCACATATCACCGCTAAGATTGCAGACTGATATACAGGGATTGTCGATCGGTTTGGCCATCGTTGGTCTCTCCTTCAGGCCATCGGCATGATGCCGGCGGCGCCTGTTGCCGTGCCGATGGCGAGCGCCCTGCCATCCCGGGCGAAGGCGAGGCTGGATACTTCGCCCTGAGAAGGCGTTCGAATAACCACCGAGCGTGGTACCTCGGCCTGCTCATCCAGCTCGGTAATCAGCACCATGCCATCTTCATAGCCTACTGCCAGTAACGGATTAACCGGGTCGCCAGCCACTACGCTGATCCTGGCATACTCCCTGTCTGCCAGGGTCAACGGCATTTCGCCCATGGGCCCGCCACGTTTGATGAAGGGCCAGCAGGGCACACTATCTTTTGCTGCGGTGGCGAGCCAACGACCGTTATCCAGCCAGGACCATGATTTGACCCGGTTGGCATAACCGCTCATATACAAGTCTTCCGGGTCTTTCAGGCGCCAGCCACGAATCGAGTTTTCCTGCATGCAGGTCAGTACAAAGCGACCGTCAGGGCTCCAGGTTACGGCCAGGTGTGAGCCGGTCCATTTCAGGCTTTTGGCTTTGGCCTGTGCCAGGGTGTAATGCAAACTGACACCGCCATAATGGGACACGGCAATCTGCTTGCCATCCGGCGAGAAACACAACCCACCGACAGAGCTGGGATGCTCCCGCGTCAACTCACTGCCATCGGGACGCTGCAGGTACATGACCTTGCCCGCACTGCAGGCGACCAGACCACTTTCATGGCTGGCTACGTGATCAATCCAGCGCCCCTGGAACTGCTTCAGCTCGGTAATCTGCCTGTCCAGCGAGATGTGGATAAAGCGGCCATCATCACCGCCGCAGACAAAGCCCTGGCCCGGCGCGGGCGCCAGACTCAAGCAAGCCCCTTGATGTGCCTGAACAGGCTGTGGTTCATCGCCCTGTGCGCTCACCAGTTGCAGACTACCGTCACCCAGGGCGAAGGCCAGGTTACCCTGACTGTCATAGCAACAGGCTACGACATAGTCACTGAACTGCCAGACACGCCCGAGCTTTTCCAGCAATGACCGATTATCAGCCACGG
>SKFV01000071.1 GCA_007117785.1 Pseudomonas sp. | reverse complement strand
CATAACCCGCGGCAATGGCCGCTTGCAGGTCCTCGTCCGCACAGTCGTCGGGGTTGAGTATTTCCGGGTAACGCGGCTCGGTCATAAAGCGGCCAAACCAGGTTGCCAGTGCCTCTTTGTTTTGGACCTGTTGCAGCAGGATTTGTTGCAAGCGATCAATACTGGCGTCATCAATCGCTGCCGGTTGCTCGCTGGGGGTGATGCCGGGATCACGATAGCGCTGGTCATCGCGCAATTGCTGGGCCAGGTAATCGGTGAAATGCAGCAGGATGTCCTGATAACTGGGGGCGCGAAAGCCGATTGACCAGGTAATGCAGTCATCTTCGGCAATGCCGTGATGGGCAATACCGGGCGGCAGATACAGCATGTCGCCGGGTGCCAGCACATGCTCAGCCTGCTGGTCGAAATTGCGCAGTATGCGCAGGTCATTATGGGGCAGCAAAGGGCTGTCAGCCGCGCAGGCCTGGCCGATCTTCCAGCGTCTGTGACCCTGGACCTGCAACAGGAATACGTCGTAATTGTCGTAGTGCGGGCCAACGCTGCCACCCGGGGCAGCAAAGCTGATCATGATGTCATCCAGTCGCCAGCTGGGCAGAAAGCGGAAGGCATTCAGCAGCTCGCGGACCTCGGGTATAAACTGATCGACGGCCTGGATCAATAGCGTCCAGTCACGTTCGGGCAACTGCTGGAAGTCGGTTTCCTTGAAGGGACCGCGACGCAGCTCCCACGGGCTGCTGCCGTGCTCCAGAATGATCCGTGATTCTATCTCGTCTTCCAGCGCCAGGCCGGCCAGCTCGTCGCCGCTCAGCGGGTTATCGAAATCGGGCAAGGCCTGACGGATCACCAAGGGCTGCTGTTGCCAGTAATCGCGCAGAAAGTCGGCGGGAGCGAGTCCGCCAAGCAGTTGAGTCGGGGTGGTCATGGGTGGCCTGCCTGATTGGGTGGTGGGTCAAGGCGGGCATGATAACAGGGCAGGGCAGTATGCGGGATGGCCCGCTTGCCCGGACCGGGCAAGCAAGACTGGCAGGGACAGGTTCAGCCGCGACGGCGAAACAGGGGGTCTGGCTGGTCGGTAGCGCTCTGATAGACCTCGGAGAAGTCGTTCAGGCTCTGCAGGGCGTCTTCGGTATCGCGGTCTTCGCGAATGGCGAAGGCATTGAAGCCACAGCGCTGCATAAAGAACAGTTGGTCGCGCAGTACGTCACCGATAGCCCGGACTTCGCCTTTGTAGCCAAAGCGGTCACGCAGCAGGCGCGCGGAGGAGTAATGCCGGCCATCACTGAATACCGGAAAGTTCAGCGCTATTACCTGGAAGTGCGCAAGCTCGTCGGCAACGCTTTCGATCTCTTCGTCACTGTCCAGCCAGACACCCAGGCCACCATCGCGGGCTTTCAGCGCATGGCTGTGTTCCTGCCACAGAGCCAGGGGTACGATCAGGTCGTCGCTGTTGGACAGGCCATCAAGACTGGCGTCTTTCGGCAGCAGGTGCCAGTTTTCGTCGATGACCTGGCGGTCCTTAATGATTCGCTGCATAGACGCGCTCCTTGAACGGGGCAATGCCAACCCGTTGGTAGGTATCGATAAAGAGTTCTTCGGCCGTACGTTGCTCCAGATACACATCGATAATGCGCTGGATTACCTGGGGCATTTGTTCGGCGGCAAAGGATGGGCCGAGGATCTGGCCGATGGCCGCGTTACGCCCGCTGCTGCCACCCAGGGAGACCTGATAGAATTCCTGACCTTTCTTGTCCACCCCGAGAATACCGATATGGCCGACATGGTGGTGGCCACAGGCATTCATGCAGCCTGAGATATTGACGTCGATATCGCCGATGTCGTGCAGGTAGTCCAGATCGTCAAAGGCGCGCTGGATGGCTTCGGCAATCGGAATTGACTTGGCATTGGCCAGGGCACAGAAATCACCCCCGGGGCAGCAGATCATGTCGGTCAGCAGGCCTATGTTCGGCGTTGCGAAGCCATGCTCGCGAGCTTCTTGCCAGAGGGCAAAGAGGTCGGCCTGGCGTACATGGGGCAGAATCAGATTCTGGTTGTGGCTGACGCGAATCTCACCAAAGCTGTAACGTTCGGCCAGGTTCGCGGCAGCTTCCAGCTGATCAGCGCTGATATCGCCCGGCGCGACCGCAGTGGGTTTCAGCGACAGGGTTACGGCTGAATAGCCAGCCACTTTATGGGCGTGCAGATTGCGCAGGGCCCAGTTGTTGAAACCCTTGTCGTTGTCACGTTTGGCCAGATAATCAGCGTCATCGCCGCCGAACTGCTCATAAGCGGGCAGCACGAAATGCTTGCTGATACGGGCAACTTCCGCATCGGTCAGGGTGGCCGGGCCATCCTTGCTGTGCGCCCACTCGGCGGCGACTTTCTCGGCAAATACCTCAGGCGTCAGCGCCTTGACCAGAATCTTGATGCGCGCCTTGTACTTGTTGTCACGTCTACCATAGCGGTTATACACACGCAGAATGGCATCTAGATAGGTCAACAGGTGTTGCCAGGGCAGGAAGGCGTTGATCTCGGCGCCAACAATCGGCGTACGGCCCAGACCGCCGCCCACCAGTACACGGAAACCGATCTCGCCGGCGTCGTTCTGCACCACATTGAGGCCAATATCATGCACGCCGATAGCAGCACGATCTTCACTGGCACCATTGACGGCAATCTTGAACTTGCGTGGCAGGTAGGCGAATTCCGGGTGGAAGGTAGACCACTGACGGATGATTTCGCACCAGGGACGCGGATCCACCAGCTCATCGGCAGCAACGCCGGCAAACTGATCGGTGGTGGTGTTGCGGATACAGTTGCCGCTGGTCTGGATTGCGTGCATCTGCACATCGGCCAGGTGCGCCAGAATGTCGGGCACATCTTCCAGTGCCGGCCAGTTGAACTGGACGTTCTGGCGGGTAGTCAGGTGGGCGTAGCCCTTGTCGTAGGTGCGCGCAATAAGCGCCAACTTGCGCAGGCGTTCGGCAGACAGCACACCATAGGGCACGGCAATGCGCAGCATGGGCGCATAGCGCTGAACATAGAGGCCATTTTGCAAGCGCAACGGCAGAAATTCGTTTTCGCTCAGTTCGCCGGCGAGAAAGCGGCGGGTCTGATCGCGGAACTGCTTGACGCGGTCCTCGACGATCCGTTGGTCATATTCGTCGTAGATATACATGCTGACAACCTGTTGATGGGCTCTGCGGCCAACTCTTCATAAGCGACCAGGCAATCCCGGAGCTAATTCACGGGCGCCGAGACATTACCAGTTTTTCGATATGCACAAAAGTAATGTTTATCTATATGGATAGAACTCTCTGGTAGTTTTTTTTCTCTCGAGTACATGCTTACCAGTGCCTCGCTTGAGTTTTTGCTGCGTCTGAGCTTTACTGCGTCTGTATTTGCGTATGAGTTACCCCAAAAAAGGGTGAGCACCGGACCCAATGTTCCGGTCACAGTCGACAACAATAATAGAAATAATAGAGAGGAACGACCATGAGTGAGCAGGATACCCCTAATCAGGAACTGGGACAGGATGATTCCGGCGACAGCTATGCGGATGCCTTTGCTGCCATATTCATCATTCTGGTTGCCGTAGCTACGGCTGTGTTCTGGGTTTCCCAGCAGTAATACCCTTTACCTACCGATTCGTTTTGATGCCACTGCCCACTCTCGGGCGGTGGTTTTCTGTGTGCGGGTGAAAGGGTGCTCAGACACCGCTTAATGTCAGTACCAGTTTGACGACGCCGAGCACGACCAGAACAAAGGTCAGGGTGAAGGCAACCCCCAACAGAATGAAATGGCTGGGCTTGCCCTGGCTGAAGTCGCGCTGACGCGCTTTCTCGCTTTGCACCCCAAGGGCGGCCATCAAGACGCTGGACAGGGTGTCACGAAAACGCATGGGTTTGCTCTGTTCCTGATTCTCGGATGAGTCGCTCATGGTTACCTCTTTATTGTTCACGCCAGCATAGCTTAAATGCGTATCTGCGCCCAATGCCGGCGCCGCCACATAACCGCAAAAATCACCGAGGTCAGCGCCCGGTAGCAGCTCTGCATCAACCAGATCACCAGCAAACCGCCGCCGAGTACTGGGCCGGCAAGATAAGCCAAGGGCAAAAAAAGCAACCATTGGCTACCCAGGTTGACCAGCATCACGGTGCGGCTGGCACCGGCACCCAGCAGGGCCTGGGTCAGTACCAGCGCGGTCGCATCCAGGGTCATGCCTATGCCGGTAATGCGCAGTGGCCACTCGCCCAATGCCAGCAATTCCGGATCCTGGGTAAACAGGCGCAAGACCAGTTCCGGCATCAGCCAGAAGGGCAGGCCCATGACAAAGAGTGCAAGCACGGCGACGCGAACCACGTCCCAGCCCCAGCGGTAGGCATCATCCGCTTTTTCAGCGCCCAGGCTCTGGCTGACCAGGGTGGTCGCCGCCATGCCCAGACCGACGCCTGGCAGAATCAGCAGCAGAGCCAGGTTGATCAGGATGTGCGCAATCGCCAACTCGGCAGTGCCGACCTGAGCGATGATCCAGAACAGGGTGGTAATGCCGGTGGCAAAAAAGAACTGCTGCAAGGAATTGGGGATAGACAGGCGCAGCATGCTTTTCAGTCCGCGCGAGCGCGGACGTGCCTGCAGGAAGCCATGCTGACGGCCGTGTTTGAGGGTTACGGCAAAATACAGGGCACAGCCCAGGAACATGGCAATGCAGGTGCCCAGTCCGGAGCCCTCGGCACCCATTTCAGGCAATCCGAAACGACCGAAGATCAGCCCGTAACTGATGGCCACATTGGCCAGGTGCATCAGAATCAGGATTTGCAGGTAGAGACCAGACTGGCGAATGCCGTTCCAGTAGCCACGAAAGGCAAAGTTGAAGCCCACCGCCACGATCGCCAGGCTGCGCCACTGGAAATAATCACTGCCCAGCTCGACCACTGCGGCATCTTTGGAGAGAAAGCCGATGATGGATT
>SKFV01000205.1 GCA_007117785.1 Pseudomonas sp. | reverse complement strand
TCGACTCAGTACATCACTGTTGCCAGCGAAATCGACCACTATACTGCTGCGCTGAGCGTCCATCCGTTCGATCTCGTCATAACCGACAACGGCATCGTAATAACCCAGACCGGCAACAAAGTCGCGGTTACCCGCCGAGGTCAGTCCAACAATGCGTTGCGGCTTGCCGCGTTTGCCTTTCTGATGGTGCAGCATAAAGGCCAGTCCCAGTGCGGTCTTGCTCGAAGCGCTGGTCAGCAGGATGTCATCGGCGTCGAAAAAATCCTTGGCCGCCAGAAAGTCATCCAGCAGGAAAGAGGTGATCAGCAGCGGGCGCAGCAGCATTTGCAGGGCCTCATGCTCACGGCGGTAGGCGGGGTCATTGGCGGTAAACTGGTACTGGTTATAGGCCAGTGCCAGATGACTGCGGTGCTCGCTAATATCGACAAAACTGTTATCGGTGACTTGGCCTGCCTGCACCTTGAGCTGTTTGCTCATTGGCAGATAGCCGTAAACGCGGGTGCCTACCTGGATATCTGGATGTTTGGATGCCATCACGTCGGCAAAGCCCCACACCGGAATCTGTCCCCAGGGTGCTGGTGCCGGGAAAAAGTCCCAATACTGGAAGCGTTTGCCCAGGGCGGCGTAGGTAATGTTATTGGCGGTAAAGGAAAAACGGTCTACCGCCAGCAAGGCTTCCCCGTCGGCCAGGTCGCCCGCTGTCAGCATGGGTTGCTCGATCACATCGGTTTGCTGGATATCGTCCTGACGGACAACAAAAGCAGGGTTGTTTTCTTGGCTCATCTCACGGCTCCGGGTAATAAAATCCATATCTAGTCTAGCCTGCACAGAAAGTGCGCCCGGGTCTGCCAGCAATCAGCAGATAAATAGTCCGTGATAACAGCTGCCGAGATCAGTCCGTATTGGCTGCTGGGTTCTGTCGCGCCGGATGATAGCGGGTGTCGGACAGGTGATGGTTGTTGATGCGCACCCGCTTGCGATGTTGCAGTCCCAGCATGATCAGGGGCAAAACAATCATCAGGCTACCGATGAAGAACCACAGGTCCGGTACTTCGGCAAACCAGATCCAGCCTATGGCCACGGCCCACAACAGTCCTGTGTATTCGGCACTGGTGATCTGGTTGGCGTCTACCTGACGGTAAGCCAGCAGCACGCTGATGTTGTAGCCGAGGATAAAGACCGCCGAGCCCAGCGCACTGAGCAAGATACTCCAGCTCCACAGTGCGCCTTCCCACAGCATGAGTGCGGTGCATAGCGGCAGTATCATCAGATAGTTGAGTAGCAGCTTGTGCACCGTGGACTGCTGGGCAGGCAGTCGGCGCACCAGTACCGCATTGATCGCCAGGGTGAGGGCAGTCGCCAGCGCGGCCAGCGCCGCCCAGGAAAAGTCTACCGGACGCAGAATCACCAGAATGCCAGCGAACCCGCTGAATACCGCCAGCAGGCTGAGTTTGCTCAAGCGCTCGCCGAAGAACACTACCGAGATCAGCATGACCAGAATAGGCGCGGCATAGAACACCGCGTTGGCGGTTGCCAGCGGCAGGTTCAGCAGGGCATAGACCATGCAGACCATGCCGATCAGGTGCAGGTGCGCGCGGGTAAAGTGCATGCGCGCTCCGGCAAACAGACGCTGACGGTCAATTTGCTGCCAGAAGGGCAGTAGCAGGGCCAGGGTGATCAGGCTGCGCAGGAAAACGAACTGGAAGATAGGGGCGTCATCTTCCAGCAGTTTGATGATGACATCGGAAACCAGTGCCAGGGCATTGCCAATGACCAGCAGCAGAATGGCACTATTGACGGTTTTTCCGGACATGACTCGACTCGTGACAATGAAACAGCCGGCGAGTGTAAAAGAGAACCGCTATTCGATAAAATGATGTTTATTGTTTACCTATTAGAAAATTAGATAATGAAGCTGCCGCCACTGAAGTCCTTGCCTGTCTTTGTTGCCGTTGCCCGCTGCAACAGTTTTTCCCGTGCCGCCGAAGAACTGGCCGTCACCCAGAGTGCAGTCAGTCATCAGATCAAGCAGCTGGAAAACTATCTGGGCGAAGCGCTTTTTATTCGCACCGGGCGTTATCTGCAATTGACCGAGCAGGGCCGCCAGTATGCCGAAGCCGTGGGCAGCGCCTTGCGTCAGGTCGAGATGGCCAGTGAACAACTGCGCGGGCATGAACGTGCGCAGCTGCGTCTGTCGGTATTCAGCTCCTTTGCCGTGCGCTGGCTGGTACCCCGCTTGCCTGACTTGCAGCAAGCCTATCCGCAACTGGATCTGGCGCTGGAAATGAGCAGCGAAGTGCCTGAATTGTCCGACCGGGTAGCGGACTGCTTTATCACTGTGCGTCCGGACTCGGGCGCCTATAGCTATGACCTGCTGTATACCGAGCGGCTGTTCCCGGTATGCAGCCAGCGGTTCTGGCAACAGGTCTGTCAGCAGGGCGGGCTGGATCCGCTCAGTGCGGGGGACAATGGCGAGCAGCTGGCTGCCGAAGCGTTGGCAGACTTTCCCTTGTTGTCGACCCATAGTATCTATAACCGGACGGCGGGCGACTGGCAGGCCTGGTTCGCTGCCGCCGGGCTTGCCGTTCCGGCGCGTGCACGCTTGCAGCATTTCAGTCATATGCTGTTGGCGCTGGAAGCCGCCCGCTACCATCAGGGCATCGCCCTGACCAACGATTATATGCTCAGTACCCGCGCAGATTCGGCCGACTTTGTGCGCCTGCCGGCGCACCATGTAGTGACAGGGGATGTGTTTTACTTTGCCTGGAAATCCAGCCGTCAACAGGAAGCCAGCATCCAGCTATTGCGCCGCTGGTTGCGCCAGGAAGCAATCGAGTCCGGTCTGCGCGGTCACTTGACGACATAACCTGGTTTTGCAGTCAGGGTTAGCAGTGTGCTATCACTGACCCTTACATGATCGATGTGAGACAGGTATGCGAGCTTTCTGGTTATCCACCAGCTTGATGTTGCCCCTGCTGGCACTGCAAGGCTGTAGCGATTCATCTGCTCCGGCACTGGAGTCACCTGCCAAGTCGGGCACACTCAAGGTGGTCAGCCGTAACAGCGCCACTTCCTATTATCTGGACCGGCATGAACAGGCAGTAGGTCCTGAATATCAGTTGATCAGTGACTTTGCTGCAGATCGTGGCTGGCAGGTCGAGTGGACCCTGGTGGATTCAACTGCCGAGGTTCTGGATACGCTGGCGGAAGGCACGGTGCATCTGGCAGCGGCCGGGTTGACCCATCTGCCTGAGCGGGACAAACGTTTTCGCAGCGCTGCCGCTCACACTCAGGTCAGCGAACAACTGGTCTGCTCGCGTAGTCTGTCATCAATGCCAGATAGCCCCGCGGACATGATTGGTCTGGATATTCAGGTAACTGCCGCATCCAGCTATGTGCAGACACTCAAGCGCTTGCAGGCTGATGAGTCCGATCTGCAGTTTATCGAGGATGCTGAGCGCACAACTGAAGTCCTGCTTGCCGATGTCGCCATGGGCAAGGTGGACTGTACGGTGGCTGACTCCAACATTGTTCAGGTTATGCGCCGGCAGTTTCCCGATCTGGAGATCGCCATGGACCTGCGCGAAGGCGAGCAATTGGGCTGGTACGCTGCGCGCAGCCAACGCACCCTGGCACGCCAGACGCAGCGCTGGATCAACTCCAGCGCGGGTGAGAATGCCGTCTCGCTGATGCAGCAGCGCTATTACAATTACATTGGCGATTTTGATTTTGTTGATTTCCGTGCCCTGAATCGGCGGATTGCCGATCGCTTGCCGCGCTATATGGATCTTTTTGTTCAGGCTGAACAGGAAACTGGCATCCCGGCAGACTTGCTGGCTGCCCTGGCGTATCAGGAGTCGCATTGGGATCCCCAGGCTGTCTCGCCAACTGGCGTCCGTGGGATCATGATGCTGACGCAAAATACGGCCAGCGATGTCGGCGTCAGTAACCGCCTGGATCCACAGCAATCCATCTTTGGCGGCGCGCGCTACCTGGCTGACCGTCATGCCCGCTTGCCGGAAGACATTCCCGAGCCTGATCGCACCTTCCTTGCCCTGGCCAGTTACAACATCGGCCGTGGTCACTTGCTGGATGCACGTCAACTGGCCCGTGAGCTGGGCAAGGACCCGGACTCCTGGGTTGATATGCGCCAGGTGCTGCCACTGAAAGCAGATGAGCGCTATTACCCCCAGACCCGTTACGGCTATGCCCGGGGTTATGAACCTGTCTATTACGTCCAGCGCATCCGCAATTACCGCGACGTGATTGCACCGGCCTTTGCGGTCTATGCCCAGACCGACTGATACGGGCAGGTTTCTGGCATACTGGGGGCATAGCCGCTTGGAAAACGGGGGCGTTATGGAAGATAACAGTGACCTGGCTGATAACGGCAGCGTGGTAGAGCACGAGACCAGCGTATTGCTGCTTGACCTGGAAAACTGCCCGCACCACCTGAATCATCTGCCCAAAAGCCTCGAGCAATTCGATCGCGTCATCATCTGCTACGCGCAACGTGGTCCCAAGGTGCCGCTGGACTGGCTGGTACCCTTGTCCAAAGCCCTGCAGCAGGAGCGTTTGACTATCCACAAGATGGATCAGACCGGCAAGAACTCGGCCGACTTCGGCATCTGTTTTTTTGCCGGCCTGCTGGCGCAGGAGCTGCCGAAAGACACCCATTTTGTCATTGTTTCCAATGACGGCGACCTCGATCATGCAATTAACCTGCTGCACCGGATTGGTCGCTCAGCCGAGCGGGTCGGTTCGCAAAAAATCGAGACAAATGGGGAGGGCGAGGATGATCAGGCCCTGGTCCGTTACTGCAAACATTTGATCACCTATCGCAAGAACCGCCCCGCGCGGGTGGATACCTTGCGCAACAGTATCCAGAACAAGTTCAAGGCTGACCCGGCACTGGCTACCCGACTGTATGACGCCCTGGTACGTGAAGGGGTGATCAGTGTGGGTGAGGGTAGGGTGCTCT
>SKFV01000082.1 GCA_007117785.1 Pseudomonas sp. | reverse complement strand
TCGGCGATATTCATGCCGCCGACAATCTTGATCCGGCTGACAATGGCGGGCAGGGCGGCGCGGCGGATCTTGCGAATATCCAGCAGCACACCATCAACACGAAACTGGATGGTCGCTTCCTTTTCACCCGGTCGGATATGGATATCCGAGGCGCGACGGCTGATGGCATCTTCAAGCAGGTTGTCGACAAAGCGGACTGTGGGTTTGTCTTCTGCCAGTTGCTTCATTTGTTGCAACGATAGCACCGGCTCATGGTTGTCATCCTCAGGCAAGACCTCTGCTGCGACCGTGCCATAGTGCATGTTGATAGCGTGCTCAATAGCCTTGCTGTCAGCCAATACCGCCTCTACCGGTTTGCCGGTAATAAAGCTCAGCAGGTGCAGCAGTTCATGCTGGGTCGGGTCCGGACACGCAACGATCATGCGCTCGGCATGCACCATCAGAGGAATGACCTGATACTGACGGGCAATTTCTTCCGGCAACAGGCTTAGCAGGCTGTCATCCAGGTCAAATTCAGTGAGGTCAACCACCGGCACTTTCAGTTGCTCGGCAATCACGCTGCTCAACTGCTCCTGGCTAATGGCATTGATATTCAACAGCATTTCGCCCAGGCGCAGCTTGACCGGCTGTTTGCGTTGTAGGTTGAGAGCCGCTTTCAATTGGTCGGGAGTGATCAGGTGGCGTTCGAGCAGAATCTGCCCAAGCAGTTTTTCCGGCAATTCCGGGCGATAGTTGTTGAGATGCAGGTTGAGTGCTTCACGGTTTTTAATCAGCATTGTTTGCCTCGGATATTGGCTACTCCCTTGAGTATGTCTCTGTCCGCTTGAACGCACAAGAAAGCAGCGCTCGACTGTTTTTTCATCGTCCGGGATTCTCGCTTTTATTCAGTAACTTAAGCTTGACAAGGTGAGTCGCCCTGCGTAAAGTTCGCCTCCATTGCAGGCACGTAGCTCAGTTGGTTAGAGCACCACCTTGACATGGTGGGGGTCGTTGGTTCGAATCCAATCGTGCCTACCAGTTTCGAACCCGGTCCCCTGCGACCGGGTTTTTTGTTTCTGCACCGTTATAGCGGGCTGTGACCGACTTTCGAGTCCCTGGCTCTGGTACTGCCAGTCAGGTCACCAGCATTCAGCGTGACGGACTATCCATCACGTGGCCTTGCGTAGGGGTCACCACTGAAAGGAGAGGCCTTTATGCCTGTCATTACTCTGCCAGATGGCAGTCAGCGTTCTTTTGATCATGCTGTTTCTGTTGCCGATGTGGCGCAATCCATTGGTGCCGGGCTGGCCAAGGCAACCCTCGCAGGCCGTGTCGACGGCCGCCTGGTTGATGCCTGTGACCTGATCGAGCAGGACGCGACACTGCAGATCATTACCACCAAGGATGCCGACGGGCTGGACATTATCCGCCACAGTTGTGCACACCTGATCGGGCATGCCGTCAAACAGCTGTATCCGAGCGCCAAAATGGTAATCGGTCCGGTGATCGAAGATGGCTTCTATTACGACATCTCGTACGAGCGTCCTTTCACGCCGGAAGATATGGCGGCCATCGAAAGCCGCATGCGCGAACTGATCGCCACCGAGTATGACGTGGTCAAGAAGATGACTCCGCGTGCCGAGGTTATCGAGGCTTTCAAGGCCCGCAATGAGGATTACAAGCTGCGTCTGATCGAGGACATGCCCGACGAAACGCAGATGGGTCTCTACTACCACGAAGACTATCTCGACATGTGCCGCGGTCCGCACGTGCCGAATACGCGCTTTCTCAAGGCGTTCAAGCTGACGCGCATTTCCGGCGCCTATTGGCGCGGCGATGCCCGCAACGAGCAGTTGCAGCGGATTTACGGCACTGCCTGGGCCGACAAGAAGCAGCTGGCAGCTTACATAACTCGCCTTGAAGAAGCGGAAAAGCGCGATCACCGCAAGATCGGCAAGCGCCTGGGCCTGTTCCATACCCAGGAAGAAGCGCCGGGCATGGTGTTCTGGCACCCGGCCGGCTGGACGATCTATCAGGTGCTGGAACAGTACATGCGTGATGTACAGCGCAAGTCCGGTTACCAGGAGATCAGGACGCCACAGGTAGTCGACAAGGTGCTCTGGGAGCGCTCCGGCCATTGGCAGCATTACTCGGCCAATATGTTTACTACTGAGTCGGAAAGCCGTGAGTACGCGGTCAAGCCAATGAACTGTCCGTGTCACGTGCAGGTATTCAATCAAGGGCTGAAAAGCTACCGTGATTTACCGCTGCGACTGGCCGAGTTTGGCTCCTGTCACCGTAATGAACCTTCTGGGTCACTGCATGGTCTGATGCGGGTACGCGGCTTTACCCAGGATGATGCGCACATTTTCTGTACCGACGAGCAGATCAAGAAAGAGGCGGCTGACTTTATCCAGCTGACCCTGCAGGTCTATCGCGACTTTGGTTTTGACGATGTCGAGCTAAAACTGTCAACCCGTCCGGATGACCGCATGGGTGACGACGCCGACTGGGATCTGGCCGAAAAAGCGCTGGAAGAAGCGCTGGATGAAGCCGGGCTGAAGTGGGATTTGCAGCCGGGCGAGGGCGCCTTCTATGGCCCCAAGATCGAGTTTTCCCTGCGCGACTGCCTGGGTCGAGTCTGGCAATGTGGTACATTGCAGCTGGATTTCCTGTTGCCGGGCCGCTTGGGCGCGCAATATGTTGCCGAAGATGGCAGTCGCAAGCACCCGGTGATGCTGCATAGAGCAATTCTGGGTTCCTTCGAGCGCTTTATCGGCATCCTGATCGAGCATTACGCGGGTGATTTTCCGGCCTGGTTGGCTCCACATCAGGCTGCAGTATTGAATATTACCGACAATCAGGCCGAATTTTGCCGAGAAGTCGAGAAAACATTGAATGAAATGGACTATCGTGCCCACGCGGACTTGAGAAACGAGAAGATCGGCTTTAAAATTCGCGAGCATACTTTGCACAAGACACCTTACCTGCTCGTCGTAGGCGACAGGGAGGTCGAATCGCACACTGTGGCCGTGCGCACACGGGAGGGTAAAGATCTGGGATCCATGACGGTTACCGAGTTCTCTGAATACCTGGCCCGTGATATCGCACAACGAGGCCGCCAGAATTCGGAGCTATAAAGATTAAACGCGAGATGAGACAAGACAAAAGAGCCGCACAACGTCCGCCGATCAACGAGAACATCACTTCACAGGAAGTGCGTCTGATTGGTGCCGAAGGTGAACAGATCGGTATCGTGTCCATTCAGGAAGCGATGGCTGTAGCAGAAGAGGCCAAGCTTGACCTGGTTGAAATCTCCCCCGATGCAGAGCCGCCGGTTTGCCGAGTCATGGACTACGGCAAGCACGTCTTCGAAAAGAAGAAACAGCAGGCTATCGCCCGGAAAAACCAGAAGCAGATTCAGATCAAAGAAATTAAGTTTCGTCCAGGGACGGAAGAGGGAGACTACAAGGTTAAATTACGTAATCTTATCCGGTTTCTCTCTGATGGGGACAAGGCCAAGGTATCCTTGCGATTCCGCGGCCGCGAAATGGCGCATCAGGAGCTGGGCATGGAGTTGTTGAAACGGGTCGAACAAGACCTGCTTGAATACGGCACCGTGGAACAGCACCCGAAGATGGAAGGTCGGCAGCTGATGATGGTCATCGCACCCAAGAAGAAAAAGTAATCACCAGGGCAACGCCAGGCCTTGCGGTTACCTTACTCACTCTTACGTGGAGTTACATGAACATGGCAAAGATGAAGACGAAAAGTGGCGCTGCGAAGCGCTTCAAAAAAACCGGGAACGGTCTCAAGCACAAGCACGCTTTCAAGAGCCACATCCTGACCAAGATGAGCACCAAGCGTAAGCGTCAACTGCGTGGTACTTCGCAGCTGGCTGCTTCTGATGTGCAAAAAGTAGAGCGCATGTTGCGCCTCCGTTAAGTCTAGGTTAGAGGATATAAAGAATGGCTCGTGTTAAGCGTGGTGTAACGGCGCGTAAGCGTCACAAGAAAGTTCTGAAACTCGCCAAAGGCTATTACGGTGCGCGCTCGCGTGTATTCCGCGTAGCCAAACAAGCGGTCATCAAGGCAGGTCAGTACGCCTATCGTGACCGCAAGCAGCGCAAGCGTCAGTTCCGTGCCCTGTGGATTGCCCGTATCAATGCCGGTGCTCGTATGAACGGTATGTCTTACAGCCGTTTGATTGCCGGTCTGAAAAAGGCCAACGTTGAAATCGACCGCAAGGTTCTGGCCGATCTGGCCGTGAACGAAAAAGCGGCGTTTACCGCGATTGTCGAAAAAGCAAAGGCTAGCCTGGCTTAAGCCCTCGTTACGACAATCCCTACCCCGCAAGGGGTAGATGGCAACGTCAATGATAGGGGAAGAGCCTTACCGCTCTTCCCCTATTTTTGTTTCTGGAGTCTGTAAATGGAAAATCTTGACGCCCTGGTAGCTCAGGCCCTGGAGGCGGTGCAACAGGCTGCTGACGTCCCCGCGCTGGAGCAGATCCGCGTGCAGTATCTTGGCAAGAAGGGCGAGCTGACCCAGGTGATGAAGACCCTGGGTAATATTCCGGCGGAAGAGCGCCCGAAGGTTGGCGCCATGGTCAACGCCGCCAAAGAACAAGTGTCCAGCGAGCTGAATGCGCGCAAGGCCGATATGGAAGCCGCTGCGCTGAATGCCCGATTGGCAGCCGAGCAGGTGGATGTAACCCTGCCGGGTCGTGGTCAGGTCAGTGGTGGTCTGCACCCGGTCACGCGCACCATGGAACGGATTGAACAGATCTTTGCCCACGTCGGTTATACCGTCGAGGAAGGTCCGGAAGTCGAGGACGATTACCACAACTTTGAAGCACTCAACATCCCTGGCCACCATCCGGCGCGGGCGATGCACGATACCTTCTACTTCAATGCCAATACCTTGCTGCGCACGCATACCTCGCCAGTTCAGGTGCGCACCATGGAGCGCTCGCAGCCGCCGATCCGGATCATTTGTCCGGGCCGTGTCTATCG
>SKFV01000391.1 GCA_007117785.1 Pseudomonas sp. | reverse complement strand
TTGATGAGGCGGCTTTTGCCGCCATGAAGCCTGGTGCGCGGCTGATCAATGTGGGTCGTGGCCCCATTGTGCAGACTGAAGCTCTGCTGGCTGCGCTGGATGCCGGCGAGATAGCGGGCGCAGCACTGGATGTTTTCGAGGAAGAGCCGTTACCGCCAGAACACCCCTTATGGACACAGCCGCAGGTGATGATATCAGCCCATATGGCCGGTGATTTTATCGGCTGGCGCCGCGCGCTGGGCGAGCAGTTTGTGACCAATTTCCAGCGCTGGCAGTCCGGTGAGGCCTTGTTTAATCAGGTAAAAAAACGCTGAGTGAATTGCCCGGCTCAGCCGGCCCCCGCTCGGTTTCATAGTCAATAGGAGAAGGCCATGTCCCAAGATATCCTGCAGATGACGGCGATGCAGTTGTTACAGCAATACCGCGATAAATCGCTGTCGCCGGTCGAGGTGGCAACCGCCATGCTGGATCAGATAGAAGCCGTTGACAGTCATACCAACGGCTTTTGCCTGCTTGACCGGGATACCAGCCTGGCGTTGGCTCGCGAATCGGAGCAGCGATACCAGTCCGGTAACGCTCAGGGCCTGGTGGATGGGGTGCCGGTAGCTGTCAAGGATGTCTTTCTGACCCCGATGTGGCCGACCTTGCGTGGCTCGAAAACGGTTGACCCGGAATCGACCCTGAACAAGTCCGCGCCTACCACGGCAGCCCTGGCGCGGCACGGCTACGTGCCCATCGGCAAGACCACCACGCCCGAGCTGGGCTGGAAGGGTGTCACCGACAACCCGATTGACGGGGTCACCAATAATCCCTGGAACCCGGACAAGACCGCCGGAGGCTCCAGTGGCGGCAGCGGCGTCGCCGTTGCTTTGGGCATGGCACCGCTGGCGCTGGGCACCGATGCCGGCGGCTCGATCCGTATTCCGGCTTCGTTCTGCGGCATTGTCGGTTTGAAGCCATCCTTTGGTGAAGTACCGCATTGGCCGGCAAGCCCGTTCGGCACCCTGGCGCATGCCGGACCGATGACCTGGACGGTGGAAGACTGCGCACTGATGATGAATGTGATTACCGAGGCTGATCCAAGGGATGTGAATGCCGTACCGCGCCGGGGTATCGATTACTTGGCTGAGCTGAAAGGCGGGGTGAAAGGCTTGAAGATTGCCTACAGTCCGAATCTCGGTTACATCGATGTGGATCCCGAGGTTGAAGCCTGCGTTGCTGAAGCCGTCAAGGTATTCGAGGCGTTGGGGGCCGAGGTGGTTCGGGTGGACCCGGGCTTTAGCGACCCGATCGCCGCCTTTGGCCATCTGTTTTACGGTGGTGCGGCCAATGCCATGCGCGATCTCGGCGGCAAAAAGCGTGAGTTGATGGACCCGGAACTGGTCAAGGTTGCCGAGAAGGCAGGCAAGCTGAGCATGCTGGAGTACATGGGGGCGGCCAACGCCGCAATGACCCTGCGTGAGCGCATGGCTGCCTTTCACCAGAAATACGATCTGCTGCTGACGCCAACCTTGCCACTGACCGCCTTCAAGACCGGTCGTGAGGTGCCGGAAGACTGGCCGAGCACGCGCTGGCCGAGTTGGACGCCGTTTACTTACCCGTTCAACATGACCGGACAGCCCGGGTTGTCCGTACCTTGCGGTTTCGACCAACAGGGCCTGCCGATTGGCTTGCACCTGGTCGGCGCACGGTATAACGATGCGCTGGTACTGCGTGCCGGCCATGCCTACCAGCAAGCGGCGCCGTTGACTGATCGACGCCCCGCGCTGTTCACCCGCTGATTGCTGGAGGTTGTATGCCCCTGACTAATATGGATTTCGAGTTCTACGAGTCCGAAGATCCGGTATGGAATCCGGCCCTGCGGACTATGCCGATTCCTGGCATCCGCAAGATGGTGAATATGGCGGCGTTGCAAAGTGACGTGATTCACCTGTCGATCGGCCAGCCGGATCTGCCGGCACCGGACAATGTGGTGAATGCCGCGATTGATGCACTCAAGGCCGGGCAAACGGGATACACCATGGATGCCGGGCTACCCGAGCTGCTCGAATCTCTGGCCTTGTATTACAGCGATCGCTACCAGCGCACGCTGACCTCGGAAAATATTCTGGTAACCACCGGAGCGACAGAAGCGGTGTATCTGGCGCTGACCTCGGTGGCGGCGCCGGGTCGGCATTTTATTGTGCCGGATCCGGCCTTCATGCTCTATTCGCCGCTGATCCGCATGAACGGCGGTGAAGTAACCGAGATTCCTACCCGGGCGGAAAACAATCACCAGCTCGATCCGCAGGAAGTCATTGATGCCATAGAGCCGCATACCTACGCCATCGTGCTTAACTCACCGAGCAATCCGACCGGCACCGTATACCCCAAGGAGACGCTGGATGCGATTCTTGAGGAGTGTGCCTACCGGGATATCCATGTCATCAGTGACGAGGTCTACGACCACCTGATCTATGACGGCAAGGACTATCCCTCGGTACTGGGCAGTTGCAGTGATCTGGACAATGTCATGGTGATCAGCAGCTTTTCCAAGACCTACAGCATGGCAGGCATGCGCATTGGCTGGTTGATCGCCAGCCAGGCTGCGATCAAGAAGCTGCGCCGCTATCATATGTTTACCACCACGGTGGCCAATACGCCCTGCCAGTGGGCTGGCGTCGAGGCGTTACATGGGCACAACACCTTCGTCAACGATATGCTGGCCGAATACACCCGGCGACGTGATCGCCTGGTCGAACTGGTGGAGCAGACGCCGTACCTGACCGGGTACAAGCCGGAAGGGGCCTTCTATCTGTTTCCTTCATTGCCGGAGGGGGTTAATGGTACCAATGTCGCGTTGCGGCTGTTGAAGGAGACCGGGGTTTGTACCATTCCGGGGGAAACTTTTGGCAGCAGCTGCAGCAACGCCATCCGCCTGAGTTATTCCACCTCACTGGACAATATCGAGGAAGCCTTCGAGCGGATTATTCCGTGGATGAAAAAGCAGGATTTTTCTTAGGTCACCACTGTCTGGATCGGCCCAGGCTTGAATCGAGCGGTTCAAACCTGGGCGCTGATATCGCGCCACTCGCCTGGCTGCAGGTCTCCCAGCTGCCAGTCACCGATGGCTACGCGCACCAGGCGCAGGGTTGGCAGGCCAACGGCTGCAGTCATCCGCCGCACCTGACGGTTGCGTCCTTCGCGGATAGTGATTTGCAGCCAGCTTGTGGGTACGCTTTTGCGAAAGCGCACGGGCGGGTTGCGCGGCCATAGCGCTGGCTCGGCAATGGCCGTTACCTCTGCTGGGCGTGTTGGGCCATCGTTGAGCTCGGGGCCGGCCTGCAGCAGCTCCAGCTGTTCAACGCTGGGTTCACCTTCCACCTGCACCCAATAGGTTTTTGCCAACTTGTGGCGCGGGTCGGTAATCCGTGCCTGCAGGCGACCATCATTGGTCAACAGCAGCAGGCCTTCACTGTCGCGGTCCAGCCGGCCTGCCGGGTAGACGCCGCTGATGGGTAGTAAGTCCTTCAGCGTGGCGCGGCCCTGGGCATCGGTAAATTGCGTCAGAACGTCAAAGGGTTTGTTCAGCGCTATCAATCGAGGATTGGCCGGCGGCACGCTGGCGCGGCGCTGAGGGCGGCGCTGACTCGGCCGTCGGGCCTTGACAGGGGGCTTGCTCATTCCTGATTCAACGCCGCTGTTGATAAAGGTGGTTGAGTTGACGCTCAAGCAATGATTGATAGGGCTCGTTCAAGCGTTCGACGCAATAAATCTCCGGCTGACTGGCCAGGCGGCGAGTTACAGCGAGCGTTTTTACCGCTTCGCGCTCGGCCATATCGGCGTCCAGCAGGAGCAGGTTGCGACTGTGCCTGACCTGCTCAAGCACTTGGTCACAGGCGGCGTCATGCGCCAGTTCATGGCTCGGCTGGTCGCTGTGCACTTCAGCCAGCGCCAGTTGCATATGCAGAGCCAGGCCGGTATCGGCAATCTCGATCTGCAGGTCATGCCCTAGTACCCGTAGTAATTCACCGCAGCACAGGGCATGGGTCAGGGCCTCCTGCGGCTGTTGTGCGCTATGAAAGACAATCAGACTGCTGCCGTCTTCCAGGGATTGCAGCTTGCCGGCATAGAGCTTCGCTGCCTGTTGCACGTGCGAACGATAGCGCTCAAGCAGATTGACCAGACGAGTTCTGGGCAGGCGCTGCAGGGCTTCCAGATTACCCAGGCCGATAGCCAGTACCAACAGGGTGGCTTTGGGCTCGGCCGGTTTTTCGGGTTCTGTTTGCATTACAGTCGCTGTTTTGGGCAGCAGTGATGTCGAAGGGGCGGCTTCTTCCTGCTCGGCTTCACCATCATCTGCACCAGTGACCTGCTTGGGCTTCTGCACCATGACCTGGGCTGCCACTGACGACTCTTCAGGCGCTTCATGATCTTCTTCAGGAACGTCGGCGGTCAAGTCGATGGCGCAATAGGGCGGGTCGCTGTCCTCTGGCTGCGAGTCATCCAGCGTGTCATCCGGGGTTGCTTGCATGTCTTCCGGCTCGCCTGTATCAGCAGTGTCTTCCAGCAAAGGCACCGGTTGATCAATGATCCGTCGCTGGACCAATTGTTGCGCCAATTCTCCCAGCTCGTCTTTACGTTTGATCCCGGCTGGAGCCTGCTCCTGTTCGGCAGACCAACTGCCCAGTTGGCGCAAGACACGACGAACGGCGCTGCCTTGTTGCCAGGCCAGCAGGCCGGACAGCAGCAATACGATCAGGCTCACCAGGCTCAGGCTGGTTATCAGACCGCTCAAGGGCAGGCGAAAGGGTTCGCCTGCCAGACTCAGGTGCAGGCGCCCGACCAGGTTGTCCTGATGCTGCAGGCTGGCTACAAAGCTGCCTTCACCCGGTGCCAGGTTGCTGGCGCTGCGAGGGCGCCCGGCCTCGGCAATTACCCGGTTGTCGGGACCATAGAGGCGGGCGTAGGCAATCAGTGGGTTTTGTCGCCATTGGGCCAGTTGTAAATTGAGACTGAGCTGGTCAT
>SKFV01000141.1 GCA_007117785.1 Pseudomonas sp. | reverse complement strand
AGTCGCTGGAAAGATACGCCGGTACGCTGGTTGTGGGGCCAGATCAAGTGGGTACTGGCGCTGTCTGCCATAGGCGCGGTGATTACTGCGCTGTGGATCGGTGATCACTATTTCGCAGTGGGCAGCATGATGCTGCTGGTGCTCTGGGTGGTTGGTATCAGTATCAAGGACATGCATAACAAGACCCGGCACAAGGGTTGGTGGCCAGGCATGCGCGGCTTGCCACGCAGCTATTGGGGCATGACGCTTGCGCACATCGGCATGGCTGTTTGCGCGGTAGGTGTGGTCGGTGCCAGCTTGTTCGATAGTCAGCGTGACTTGCGCATGGAGCCCGGTGACTCAGTGACCCTGGGCAGCTATCGTTTCGAGTATCAGGGCACTGAGCCGCGCTTTGCCTCCAACTGGCAATCGGATGTTGCCGTGTTGAATGTCTTCAAGGGCGATCGCCAGATTACCCAGATGCGCCCGGAAAAGCGGTTGTACACGGTGCAAAACCAGATGATGACCGAGGCAGCGATTCATGCTGGCTTTACCCGCGACCTCTTTGTCGCCATGGGTGAGCCCCTGGGTGATGAAGTCTGGGCTATGCGCGTGCATATCAAGCCGTTCGTGCGCTGGATCTGGCTCGGTGGTCTGTTCATGGTGGTGGGTGGCTTGTTGGCTGCCAGTGACAAGCGCTATCGCCTGAAAGCGCGCCGTTTGCGTTCTAGCAAACCCACAGTGGAGGCAAGCTGATGCACAGAGGATTGATGTTGCTGCCCCTGGTAGTCTTTTTGCTGATGTCGGTGTTTTTGTTCAAGGGGCTGTTCCTGGATGACGACACGCTTCCTTCGGCGCTGATCGGCAAGCCACTACCTGCCTTTACCTTGCCGGCGGTGGAAGACGATGACCGGCTATTGACTGCGACTGACCTGAAAGGGCCGGCGCTGGTCAATGTCTGGGGCACTTGGTGTGTCGCTTGCCGGGTGGAACATCCTTACCTGAATCGCCTGGCCCGAGAGGGTGTGGTGATCCATGGCATCAATTACAAGGATGACAATGCGGCTGCGCGCAAATGGCTGCAGGATTTCCATGATCCCTATCAGGAAAACGTGGTCGACCAGGATGGCCGGCTCGGGATCGAGCTTGGTGTATACGGTGCGCCGGAAACCTTCCTGATTGATGCTGACGGGGTGATCCGCTACAAGTTTATCGGCGTAGTTGATGACCGGGTCTGGGAAAACGAGCTGGGGCCGCGCTATTACGCCCTGTTGGAGGAGCAATGATGCGCTTTCTAGTGGCTGCCGCGCTTTTGCTCAGTGCAGGACTGGTGTTTGCCGCGGTTGATACCTTCGAGTTTGACAGTGAAGAACAGCGCAAGCGTTATTACCAGTTGGGGCATGAATTGCGCTGCCCGATGTGCCAGAACCAGAATATCGCCGACTCGGATGCGCCTATTGCCTCTGACCTGCGCCGCGAAGTCTACCGCCTGTTGCAGGAAGACAAGACCAATAGCGAGATCATTGACTACATGGTTGAACGCTATGGTGATTTTGTCCGTTACCGGCCGGCTTTCAATGCGCAGACCTTCGTGCTGTGGGTGGGCCCGGGCGTGCTCTTGCTGGTGGGGTTTGGCATTCTGGCCGTGATGGTCATGCGACGGCGCAAGGCGCTGGCGGGTGAGATCGACGACCTGAGCGAAGATGATCAAAAACGTCTGCAATCCCTGTTGAAGAAGCGAGCGTCTGATGACTGATTTCTGGTTATTGAGTGCCCTGTTGATCCTGGCCGGCATGCTTACGCTGGTATGGCCGCTGTGGCGCACCCGACAGCAAAAAACGGTGGATCGCACTGAGCTCAACGTGGCCCTGTATGAAGAGCGTGTTGCCGAGCTGGCGGCACAGGTGGAGCAGGGTGATATTTCTGTCGAGCAAAAAGAACTGGCCGAGCAGGAAGCCAGCCGCTTGCTGCTGGAAGACACGGCCAATGCCGATGCCAGCACGCGTCAGCGCATGCGCGGTGGTTGGTGGCAGTTGTTGATTCCAGCGCTGTTGATGCCGGTGGCCGTGGTCTGGTTGTATAACAGCTGGGGCAACCCGGAAGGTCTGGCGTTGCAGCGCGAACTGCAGCATGCGCCGGCGGCGCAGAGTCTGCCGGAATATATCGATCGCATGGAGCGCATCGTGCGTGTTCAGCCGGACAACGGTGAAGGCTGGTATATGCTGGGCCGTGCCTATATGAGCGCGCAGCAACCGGAGATGGCCGCCGCTGCTTTTGGCAACAGCCTTGAACGTCTGGGTGACCGGCCGGAAGTCCTGGCGCAGCTGGCTCAGGCACGCTATTTCTCTGCGGGTAATCAACTGGATACCCAGGCAGTAGAAGCGCTTGATCGTGCGCTTGAACTGGATGCGCAGGAGCCAACAGCCCTTGGCCTGTTGGGTATCGCTGCTTTTGAAGGCGGCGATTACAGCGGCGCCATCGGTTACTGGACGCGCTTGCTGGCCGGTATGCCGGAAGACAGTGAAGGCGCAGCGACTATTCGCAGCGGTATTGAACGTGCCGAGCGGCGGATGAGCGAACAGGGCGGCGAGCCACTGGTGGATCATCAGGCTGTTATTCGCGTTCGCCTGGAGCTGGGTCCAACTCTGCTGGATGAAGCCAGTGACGATGCGGTGGTCTTCCTGTTTGCCCGTGACCCGCAAGGTCAGCCCATGCCATTGGTTGCCCGTCGCTTTGATATTGACGAATTACCCGCTGATGTTGTGCTCAGTATTGCTGACGCCATGCTGCCGGGTGTGAGTCTGGAGCAGGGTCAGGAGGTCGAGGTGATTGCCCGGCTGTCACCCGATGGCAATGTTATGCAGGGCAGTCACGAAGGCCGTCTGGCGTCGGTTATTGTCGGCTCGGAAGAGTCGGTTACCCTGCGCATTGATCAAGCCCTGGAGTAATCCGGGGTTGTTCGTTTTCAACGTCTTGCTGCCATCAGGTCGCTGCCTGATGGTTCAGTCGCCCAGCATGTGTTTTGCCTGCACGTGCTGGTCGAATTCCGCTTCACTCAGATAGCCCATCGCCATGGCGGCCTGCTTCAGGCTGGTGCCTTCCTGCCAGGCTTTCTTGGCAATGTCGGCAGCCTTGTCGTAACCGATCAGGGGGTTGAGCGCGGTGACCAGCATCAGGCTGTTGTCCAGGTGCTCGCGCATCTTTTCCGCGTCTACTTCGAGGCCTTGCAGGCAGTGCTGGCGGAAGCTGTTGCTGCCATCGGCGAGCAGGCGGATGGATTGCAGCAGGTTGTAGATAATCAGGGGTTTGAACACGTTTAGCTGCAGGTGCCCCTGGGCGGCGGCCATGCTCAGGCTGCTGTCATTGCCGATGACCTGGCAGGCCAGCATGGACAAGGCCTCGCATTGGGTCGGGTTGACCTTGCCCGGCATGATCGAGCTGCCGGGTTCATTGGCCGGCAGGCGAACTTCTGCCAGCCCGGCGCGTGGTCCGCTGCCCAGCAGGCGCAGGTCGTTGGCCAGTTTCATCAGGGTCACGGCAACCTGCTTGCAGGCACCATGCAGTCGGACCAGGGGTTCGTGGCCGGCGAGGGCGGCAAACTTGTTGTCGGCACTGGTGATCGGCAAGCCGGTCTGTTCACTCAGGCAGTCGGCAATCGCCTGGGCAAAGCCTCTTGGTGCGTTCAGGCCGGTGCCGACGGCGGTGCCGCCCTGGGCAATGGCGCAGACCGCTGGCAGGGCCTGTTCTATGGCTTCGATGCCCAGGTCCAGTTGGCTGACAAAGGCTGACATTTCCTGACCAAAGGTCAGTGGCGTGGCGTCCATCATGTGGGTGCGGCCAATCTTGATCTGATTCTGGTGGCGTGCTGCATGCTCTGCCAGACAGTCGCGCAGACCATGCAGCGCTGGTAACAAGTGCTGGTCGGTTTCGCTCAGGGCGGCCAGGTGCATGGCGCTGGGAAAGGTGTCATTGGAGCTTTGCCCGCGGTTGACGTGATCATTCGGGTGCACCGGTTGTTTGCCGCCCAGGGGCTGTCCGGCCAGCTCATTGGCACGGTTGGCGATCACCTCATTGGCATTCATGTTGCTCTGGGTGCCGCTGCCGGTCTGCCACACCGAGAGGGGGAACTGGTCATCATGCTGGCCGCTGATAACCTCATCACAGGCCTGTTCGATGAGTCGGCCCAGCTCGGCATCCAGGTCACCGCTATCCGCATTACAGCGGGCAGCGGCTTTCTTGATCTGGGCCAGGGCATACACCACGGGCAGCGGGATGCGTTCTTCACCGATGGCAAAATAGTGCAGGGAGCGCTGGGTCTGTGCGCCCCAGTAAGCGTTATTGGCGACCTCGATACTGCCCATGCTGTCGGTTTCGCTGCGGGTGCTCATAAGGACTCCTCAATTGCGCTGTGGCCTGTCAGTATAGCTGCCTGTCTGTCAGAGCATAGGGGAAGCCGTTGTGGCTAAATTATTCAGTGCTGGCCTGTTGCTGGTCAGCTTGTGTTTGTCTTCGCTGGTGTTTGCCGAGGCGGATGCCGAACATCGGGCTGCTGCGGAACGCTTTCTCAAGCTGGCCAAGGCGGAAAGCATGGCGGCGCCTTTATACCGGCAGGTCAGCCAGTTGCTGACCCGGCATTTTTCCGAGGTGGGAGGGTCCTTCCAGTTCGAATCCATTTTGCGCGAGCATCAGGAGAAGGCGCGGGAAAAACTGGATGAGCATCTGGCCTGGGAGGCGATCAAGGATGATCTGATCGACCTCTATCTGCCTCTGTTCAGTGCCGAGGAGTTCGAGCAATTGGCGGATTTTTACCAGTCGGATGTGGGGCGCAAGCTGATGGAGAATTTGCCGCGCCTGAGCAGTGAATCCATGGCGATTGCCCAGCAACGCTGGGATGAGCATCTGGCACAGGAAATCCAGCAGGTACTGGATGAGATGGACAGTGAACTGGAAGAGCGTCAACTTGGCCCGCGGGAAACCCCCGATCCGGGTGAGTCCTGAGGTAAACTGTTTAGTTAAAGATATTCGAGTTCGTGCGTT
>SKFV01000349.1 GCA_007117785.1 Pseudomonas sp. | reverse complement strand
AATTCTGGCACCCTATCAGAACCCGATTCATGTTGAAGGCTTTACCGATAATCTGCCGATCAATTCACGCTTGTATCCTACCAACTGGGAGTTATCCGCAGCCAGGGCGGCCAGTGTGGTACGCATGCTCAGCATGGGTGGCGTAGACCCGCAGCGTCTGGCGGCAGTCGGTTACGGTGAGCATAAGCCGGTGGCCGATAACACCACTGCGGCGGGGCGGCGGGCCAATCGGCGTGTGGTACTGCTGGTGTCACGGTTTACTGATCAGCGCCACTCACCCTTCAGCAGCGAGGAGGCTCCGATTGATACTATGCGCGAAGCCCGTTCGCAAACTGGCATGACTTCTGCTAACTAGTGTGTATAGCTGCGTCTGTTGTTGGCAGGCGTCAATAATTTGTTGTTCGCTTGCGCTGCGCGCAAGCGGCGGAGGGGTGTAATGAGAGTCTGGGCAGTTGCCAATCAGAAGGGCGGCGTGGGCAAAACGACCACGGCAGTGGCCTTGGCCGGCTTATTGGCCGATCAGGGCCAACGCGTGCTGGTGGTTGATCTCGATCCGCATGGCTCGATGACCAGTTATTTTGGACACGATCCCGACAGCCTGACCAGCAGTGTATTCAATCTGTTCCAGCATCAGGGGCAGGTTCCTGAGGGATTGGCCGAGGCGTTGTTGCTTGATACTTCGCACGAGCGTATCAGCCTGATGCCATCCAGTACCTCGTTGGCCACCCTGGAGCGCCAGTCGGCCAGCCAAGGTGGTTTCGGCCTGGTGCTGTCGCGTGCCCTGGCGCAATTGTGGGACCGCTTTGATTTTGTTCTTATCGATAGTCCGCCATTGCTCGGCGTATCGATGATCAACGCACTGGCCGCCTGTGAGCAACTGGTGATTCCGGTGCAAACGGAATTCCTTGCCCTGAAAGGGCTGGAGCGCATGGTGCATACGCTGAACATGGTCAATCGTTCGCGCAAGCAGGCATTGCCTTTCACCATTGTGCCGACCCTGTTTGACCGCCGCACGCAGGCGTCTGTGAGTACCTTGCGTACCTTGCGTCAGGATTACGGCAGTCACCTGTGGCAGGCGTTTATTCCAATTGATACCAAGCTGCGTGATGCCAGTCTGGCGGGCGTCGTGCCTTCACAACTGGATGCGTCGGCGCGTGGTGTACTGGCATATCGGGCCCTGATGCGTTATTTGCTGGCCCAATCGCTGTCCGGCAAGGTGGCTGTGGCATGAGTCCGGCTAATGTCCATGTGTTTACGGCCGATACAGGAAGCAGACATGATCAACAAGGCACACTGGCAATGAGTAAACGTCTCCCGGTCCAGGAGTACATACCGGAACAGACCCTGCAGCATTATCTTGATGACTTGCTGCAAGAGGCCGCGGTTGCCCTGCAGGAAACGGCCGAGTTGCCAGTAACGGCTGAGCCCGCATTGACTGTTCAGCCACCGGAGCCGGAGCAACGGGTGACTGAACCGGCTACTCGTGCGGAGACGCAAGCCGAGCCGGTACCTGCGGTGATGACCAATGAGGCCTGGCGGGAGGGTGAGTTCGAGGCGCTGTTGTTTGATGTGGGTGGCCTCACCCTGGCGGTACCCTTGGTATCGCTGGGCAGTATATATCCGCTGGATATCGAGATTACGCCGCTGTTTGGTCGGCCGGACTGGTTTCTTGGCCTGCTGAAGACCCCTGCGGGTAATCTCAAGGTGCTGGATACCGCGCGCTGGGTAATGCCCGAGCGTTACCGTGATGACTTGAAAGACAGCCTGCAGTTTGTGATCTCGGTGGAAGGCTTCGACTGGGGCATGGCAGTGCATAATGTCAGCCAGTCGATCCGCTTGACGCCTGAACAGGTCAAGTGGCGTTCACAGCAGGGCAAGCGACCCTGGCTGGCCGGTACGGTGATAGAACATATGTGCGCTTTGCTGGATGTCTCGGCATTGGCGCGGCTGATCAGCCAGCATGGCCGGCAGACAGGCGGTGACAAGCCTCTGCCGGCGCATTAGGATGAAGGCATAACCTGGAGCGGGAAGTACTACGATGAAAAACGACAACAACCATAGTTCGGAAGACCCGATCCTGCAGTGGGTAACTTTCCGACTCGACAATGAAACGTACGGCATCAATGTGATGCAGGTGCAGGAAGTCCTGCGGCATACCGAAATTGCCCCGGTGCCGGGTGCGCCTTCCTATGTGATGGGCATCATCAATTTGCGTGGTAACGTGGTTACCGTGATTGATACCCGGCTGCGTTTCGGGCTGTCTTCGGCGCCGGTGACTGACAATACCCGTATCGTGATCATCGAGGCGGATAAGCAGGTGGTTGGTATTCTGGTCGATAGCGTCGCAGAGGTGGTTTACCTGCGCCAGTCCGAGATTGAAACCGCGCCCAATGTGGGTACCGACGAATCGGCCAAGTTCATCCAGGGTGTCTGCAACAAGAACAACGAGTTGCTGATTCTGGTTGATCTGGAAAAAATGATGAGCGAAGAAGAGTGGGCCGAGTTGCAAGGATTCTGATGCCATGATGGCGCCGTGGGCAATGCTGCTGATAGGACTGGGACTGGGTGGGCTTATCGCTGCTCTGGTGCTGTCGGCTATTGTCTTGCGCCGGCGTTTGCAGGCTATGGATGCCGAGCGCGTTCGCCTTGAGCAGCGGGTTGAGCAGATGGCCCGTGATCTGGGCGGCTTCCGCCAGAGCACGGTCGGTATGGGTGAAGAGCTCAATGTGCTACGCGAGCAGCTCAAGCGCTTGCAGGACCGCCAGCAGCAGGTTGAGGAGCAGGACCCGCAAACCTTGCCCTACAACCAGGCTGCGCGGCTGGTGGGTATGGGCGCCAGCATGGAAGACCTGACCCAGGCCTGCGGTCTGTCTCGCTCCGAAGCCGAACTGGTACTCAAGTTGCACGCCGCGCGCAAGCCGGGCTGATGTAAGCAAGTCACACACCAATCAGCGCTTACCTCACTCTTCAGCAAAACCGCCGTCATGGTCTGCTGGCGGCACAAATCCGCTTGGGGTCTTGCCTTTCAGATACCAGGCAAAGGCAATGATCTCGGCAATGGTGCGGTATAGCTCTGGCGGAATCTGATCGCCCAGTTCCATGCGCGCCAGGACCTGAACCAGGTCTGCGTTCTGGTAGATTGGCACTTCATATTCCATCGCCAGGGCAATGATCTGCTCGGCGATATCTGCCTCACCCTTGGCGCTCAGGGTGGGCGTGGTGTTGCCATCATAGACCAGGGCGACTGCTTCCTTGATGGTGGCTTTGGACATCAGGTGACCTCATCAATCCAGCGTTGTTGCACCAGTTGCTCGGGTTCTGGTGGGCTGCCGCGGTGCGAACTCAGTTTGCCAACTTCCAGTCCCTGACTTTCCAGTCGTTGGCGCAAGTAATCCAGTTCCTGTCTGATCAGTTCCAGGGTGCCATCCTGCTCGGCCCAGAACTGACTGCTGACCGCCCCTTTGGTCAGCCGGGCGATGACCTGCAGCGAACCGAGTTGGTCGAGACTGAAGGCCAGACGTACTTCCCATTGCACACTGGCTTCCTGGTTCTTTTTCTTTGCTGCTTCTTCTTCGCGCTGAATGCGCATTTGCACATGGCTGAATTGTTGGCCATCGCGTACCGGTAATTCCAGTTGCCAGACGGTCTGGCTGCTACCGTCAGCAAAGCTCTGGGTTTGCCCCAGGCTCTGCAGTTGATGATGTTGAATTCGCGAAAGCAGGGCGGCAGTCAAGCGCAGCAGGCTGCCAAGATCCGTGGTGTTACCCAATTGTTGCAGCATCCGGGTGGGTAGCGGGAACAACCCGGGTTTGACCATGGGAGGTGCCTGCCACGGGCTCTGTGCCTGCATCAGTTGGCGCAGGCTACCCTGGGGTAGCTGCTGTTGCAGGGTGACCAGCAAATGCAACAAACCGCTTTTCAGGTCGCTACCCGGCGGCGGTTCGCTGCTGCTGGCCAGTTTGCCCAGAAGTGGCAGCAGGGCCTTGAGCTCGGGCAAGCGGGTATTGTCAGCTGCCGGAGCTGTGCTGCGATTATCTGTCGGCCCGCTATTGCCACTTTGCTGCAACGCCAGTGCCAGGCGCTGCAAGCCGGCTTCCATAAACACACCACTGTTGCTCAGTGCCCGAGTTACCCCCGCTTCGGTGCTTAATTGCTGGGTGGTACTGATGTACTGCAATACCTGGCGGATGGCAGTATGCACCGGTGGCGTCAGAGCCTGATTGTTGACAGTTGTCGGTTGCGCCAACTGGTCTGCTCGTTGCAGCAAGGGCTCACCGCTGGCCTGACGCTGCAAGCTATCGCGCAGACCCTGTAATAGAAGTAGCTGGCGTTGCGGGTCAGGCTGCGTGGCAACCCGTAATTCTCCCTGCTGACCGACAGTGGCGGTAATCAGGCTGCCGACTGCAACCGGACGGTTGCTTTGCAGATTCAGCAATTGCCCTGGTGCCTGCTCACTGATAATACGCGCCTGAATAGCGTAGACGGGGTTGTTGCCGGTATTGATTGGTTGTTGCTGCACGACACGGGCCTGCACCTGGGCATTGGGCGGAAAACGTTGGGGGTCCAGACGGGTAATGGTTTCCGTGCCGGCAGCCGGCAGCGGTGGGGTGAGAACGGCCATCAAGCGGTTGGGATTGACCTGTTGCAGGTTGACCTGGGTTCCTTCCGGTAATGGACGCGGGCTGAGTACCGGCAATTGCAGGCTGCGCTCACCACGGCTGTCTTGCACGGCTACGCGCAACATCAGCTCGAACTGACCATTGGCCCCCGGCTGGCTTTTCACCACCTCGGCCTGGGCAGCCTGGTTGGCCAGCAATCCTGCGGCAATCGGACGCACGAGTTGCAGTGCGACCACCAGGCTATCATTGGGCCGCGCCGGAGCGCCCGTATTTACGGGGCTCAGGCTTTTCGGTGGCAGTGGAGGCAGGCTGAAATCTGAGCTCATATTGTCACAAGTTGATGTAAATCATGACCACTGTAAAAGGGGCTGTATGTATAATGGCCCCCATAAATTAAGGGCTTAGCGCGTTTTT
>SKFV01000220.1 GCA_007117785.1 Pseudomonas sp. | reverse complement strand
TCGGTGATCAGGTCGGTGACATGCGTAACCTGACCCGCGTTGGCAATGCCCGTTTTGACGAGCGCACGCCGAACACCTTCCATTACCAGACCCCAGGCATGAATGGATTTAACGCTAACATTGCTTACTCGGTCCACGAAGGCAAGACTGCTGCCGACGGTCAGGACGGTGATGCACTGAGCCTGTCGTTGACTTACAAGCAGGGCCCTCTGGATACTGCTCTGGCCTATGAAAAGTTTGAAGAAGACAACTCACGCGGTGAGCGTGATGGCATTCGCTTCGCTATCGGCTACAACGTAACGGATGCAGTCAAAATTGTCGGTTTCTACCAGACTATCGATTATGACGGTGGTACTCCGGCCCAGAACGATACACTGTCTTCAGATACCTGGGGCCTGGGTGCTGACTTCAAAGTTGCCCCGAGTACTTATATCCGTGGCATGTGGCTGCAGCGTGACGCTGATGCTTCCGACAGCCAGACTGACCTGTATGCCTTTGGTGTAGAGCATCGTCTGGACAGCGCCCTGCGCGTATACGTTAACTATGCCTGGACCAAGAATGACGACAACGTTGCTCTGACTCCCTGGGCCCAGGCGCGTACTGCTACGCCGAACGGTTCTGCTGGCGACAATGCAAAAGGTCTGTCCGCTGGTATGCGTTACGACTTCTGAGCTTTATCCCCGTTAGGCCCTCACGTGTGCTCCGTGATGAGGGATTTGATAACCGGGTTGGGGCAGTGCGCAAGCGCTGCAACAACCCGGTTTTTTGTCATCTGACTGTCATCAAACAGCCTTAAGCTTGACTTCAAGCGGTCACTATTCCTGAGCGCTCAACGCACCCACCTGAATTGAGGACTACTCATGCGTGCCCTGTTCTGTATTTTCCTGGCTGTTTTTCTGACTGCCTGCGCCCAGCAATCAAATGTTCGACTGTATCCCGGTAACGAGCAGGCCAGCAGTAATCTGCTCACGGTCAAAGTACCTCAAGATCTTGAAGTCACGAGTATCAATGGGCAGCGTGTTCCTGCCGCCAACCGGCTCATCGGTGGCGAGCAAGCGCTTGAGCTTTTGCCCGGTGATTACGAAATCGTAGTCATGTACAAGCGGGTATTTGATATTGGCGGTGGTATGAGCCACGAAGTCATACGCTCGCGCAATGCGGTTGTCGCACTGGGCGGCAACCCGGGAGACGTCTGGACGCTGCATTATGCGGATCCCGACTCGCTGGAAAAAGCCCGTGAGTTACGTAATCGGTTTGAAGTCACCGCAATAAACCAACGTAGCGGGGAACGCATTGCCAGCCGCGCCGGCGCTCGGCCGACGTCTCCTCTGGCTGGGATCATCGGTGTTGAGAGTTCAATAGACGAAGGCGACAACATAGTTATGCCTTTGCAAGCTAGCTCAATCGCTCCCGCGCCGCGTCAACAGGTCAGCTACACTCCCGCGCAACCAAGCCCGGCCACAAACCCTGCGGCATCTGCAACCTTACCGGCTAACGACGCGACCATGACCACACTGCAGCAACTCTGGCTGTTGCTTACCCCCGACAGTCGCCAGCAATTCCTCGAATGGGCGCAATAAAGTCCATCAGGAGCTGACCCCATTCAGATTAAATGGGGTCTGTCCCTAATTGTTTCCGGGTATGCTTTGCCGCTTGCCGCCCATCCGCGGCAACTGGCATGCTTGCAGCATGAAAATACGCCAGCTGGACAGCCTTTCACAGATAAGCCCCGACGCCTGGAATGGCTTGCTGGATGGCACTTATCCCTTTATGCAGCACGGCTTTTTGCACGCGCTGGAAAGCAGCGGATCAGTCTGCACTGCCAGCGGCTGGCAGCCGGCCCATTGCGTCGTCGAGTCTGCTACGGGTGACTTGTTGGCCGCTTTACCCCTGTATGCCAAGCAGCACTCCTATGGCGAGTATGTCTTTGACTGGCAATGGGCTGACGCCTGGGAGCGGGCAGGGCGGCCCTACTATCCCAAGCTACTCTCAGCCGTGCCTTTTTCGCCGGTGCAGGGGCCGCGCCTGCTGGGTCGTGATGTCGCTGCGCAGCATCTGCTGCTCAATACCCTGGATCACACGCTGCAGGCTGATCAGGTCTCCAGCCTGCACTTGCTGTTCAATACCGGGCATGAAAATGACCAGCTGGAAGCTGCTGGCTGGTTGCAGCGCCTTGGCTGCCAGTTCCACTGGTTCAATCGTGGCTATGACGAGTTTGAAGACTTTCTGGTCCAGTGCACCTCACGCAAGCGCAAGAACTTTCGCAAGGAACGCCAATCGGTAGCGGAGCAGGGCATTGAATTCTATTGGCGCTCGGGGGCTGAGCTGGAACCTGGTCATTGGGAAAGCTTCTATCCCTTTTATGCCGCCACCTATTACAAACGCGGCCAACAACCCTATCTAACGCCGGCGTTCTTTACCGAGCTGGCTGCGGCGATGCCACAGCAGATACACCTGTTGTTTGCCTGTCACCAGGGCAGGGAAGTGGCCGGGGCACTGTTTCTCAGTGATAGCGACACCCTGTATGGGCGTTACTGGGGCTGCCTGGAGGAATACGATCGGCTGCATTTCGAGACCTGTTTCTATCAGGGTATGCAGCGCTGTATCGCGCTCGGATTGAAGCGTTTTGACGCCGGAGCGCAAGGTGAACACAAACTGATCCGCGGATTTGAGCCGGTTATCACCCAATCATGGCACAAGTTGCAAGCCGGCCTGCATGAGGCGGTAGCGGATTTTCTGGTGCGCGAGCGCGCGGGTGTGCAGCGCTATCACCAGGAGGCCCGGGAAGTATTGCCTTATCGGCAAGGAGACACTCAGAACAGCTCTTCAACCCGGGCGTAAAGATCACCCGGCTCAACCCTGAAATCGATCTGTTTGCCGTCCACGCTGAGCAAATCAGCCTGGGCAAAGCGGGTCAGCACGCGCGAGACCGTCTCCACCGCCAAACCCAGATAGTCAGCTATATCGTGTCGCGACATGGCCAGGCGAAAGCTGCTGGCAGAGTAGCCACGGGTGCGATAACGGGCCGAAAGGTCGAGCAAAAAGGTCGCCATGCGCTGTTCAGCGGTTTTCTTCGACAATAACAGCATCATTTGCTGACTATCGCGAATTTCCCGACTCATCAACTTGAGAAAATGCCGCCGCAGCACCGGTAAATGCGAACTCAGGTTGTCCAGCCGCGCGAATGACACCTCACATACGGCACTGGTGTCCAAGGCGTGAGTAGTGACCGGATAGTCTTCTCCGTCCGACGCTGACAAGCCAACCATCTCGCCCGGCAAGTAGAACGAAGTGATCTGTTCCTGACCCTTTTCAGTTACCGCCACACTTTTCAGGGATCCAGAGCGCAAGGCGAACACCGACAACGCGGGTTCACCCTGACGAAACAACACGTCCCCAGGCTGCAGGGTACGGCCACGGGTTATGATCTGATCAACCTGGAAGAGTTCGTGCTCGGTCAACGCGGCCGGCAAACAGAGTGAAACCAGGGAACATTCGTTGCAATGAGGCTCAGCCGCACCGCGCAAGGGGATAGTAGTCGACACAGCGTGCTTCCTGTAACGCAGTCTTGAATATGCGCTTTATGCTAGTGCATCACCTCGGCAATATCCATATACCCCCATAACTATTCGGTAAAAATCCCGGCATTGTCTGGCTGGAACATGGGGATTTCAGGGGGTATAAGTTTTTACCGTGGCCAGTTGCCGGTCTGGCAGTCGGTGACCATACTGATATAAATACCCGATTACGAGTGAACCGGATGAGCAACTTGCTGAATGAAATGGATGGTCATTGCCTGGCAGAACAGGGGGGTTGCAACGCCATCGAGATGGTTCTGCAACCACGCACGGCCGATCTGGGCGGTTTCAGCGTGCGTCGCTTGCTACCGACCGCGAAGAAGAAAATGGTCGGACCCTGGATCTTTTTCGATGAAATGGGGCCGACACGTTTTCCTGCCGGGCAGGGTGTCAATGTGCCCCCGCATCCGCATATCGGCCTGGCCACGGTAACATATCTGTTTGCCGGTGAAATGCTGCACCGCGATTCGCTGGGCACTCAGCAGGCTGTCCGCCCCGGCGATATCAACCTGATGGTCGGACGCGGCATTGTGCATTCCGAGCGCGAAGCGGATGTCGTGCGGCATCGCGAGCATGAAAGCATGTCGCCTGCATTTCATCACGTCGAAGCTGCCGACATTCCGTCAGTATCTATCAACGACGTCGCTGTGCGCGTCCTGATGGGCACGGCTTATGGCGTCAGCTCTCCGGTGCCGGTGTTTTCCCCGGCGCTCTATATCGAAGCGTCACTTGAGAGCGGACAACGCCTGCAATTACCCGATGCCGACGAGCGCGGACTCTATGTGGTCAAAGGCGCAGTAAAGCTGGCCGACAGCACGGTTGAGCAAGGCAGCATGGCCATTCTGGGCAGGACCCAGTATGTCGAGATTCAGGCCAGTGAAAGTACGCAAATCGTCCTGATCGGCGGTGAGTCCCTGGGTAAACGCTTTATCGAATGGAATTTTGTTGCCAGCTGCAAGGAACTGATCGAGCAGGCCAAATCTGACTGGCAAGCAGGGCGTTTTCCTGTTGTGCCGGGCGATGAAGAGGAGTTTATTCCTTACCCGTAATTCACGCTGATCAAGCGGCAGCTGATAGTCTGGCAACTGCCGCACATCAATAATCAACGGACAACGGTCACCGGCCCATGATTGTCACAATGGTCACCGTGCGGATGATGTAGATGGCCATCTACCAGATAATCAATATGATCACCGTGTGGCACGGGTTCATGGCCGCATCCGGGCCCATGCACATGACCATCAGCATGCCCGGCGCACTGGTGGTTAGGTGTGCAATTATCGGGGTTGTGCTGATTTACCGGAAGACTGTGCTCATCGACATGGTCACCGTGCATGTGATGCAAATGCCCGTCATGCAAATAGTCCACATGGCCGTCGTGCTTGATTGCTGTATGTCCACAGCCAGGGCCATGCTGGTGGTTGTGGTTTGGATGTTTGTCACAAGCGCTCATGGCTGTT
>SKFV01000111.1 GCA_007117785.1 Pseudomonas sp. | reverse complement strand
CAACAGTGCCAGGGCGCCGGCCCAGGCACTGGCCGCCAGACCACCGGGCACCCGCCCGCTGCGCTTGCCGGTAAAGGCCGGCGCCTGGGATTGCACAATGCCGTAGCCAATCACCCAGACCGCCATAAAGCCACCGACCAGCCAGAAATCCCAGCCGAACACCGCACTCAGGTATACCGGCAAGGCAATCACGAACCAGACGTCACGGGCAGCAAACAGGAACATGCGCGCGGCCGAGAGAATATTGACCTGCCGACTCTTGGACAGTATCTCCCGGAACTTAGGTTTGGCCTTGCTCTTGCCCAGATCGCGCTTGAGCAGAAACAGGCTGGCCAGCCAGACCAGCCCCAACACCATGGCCATGGCCAGCACCGCACCGGCAAAGCCCAGTAGCGCCAGCAAGCCGCCACCGAGGAAGAAACCCACCCCCTTGAGCGCGTTCTTCGACCCGGTCAGCACGGCCACCCAATGATACAACTGACTTTGCTGGTTATCTGGCACCAGTAACTTGATCGAGCTCTTGGCGCTCATCTTGTTCAGGTCCTTGGCGATCCCCGACAAGGCCTGGGCTGCCATCACCCAGACCACCATCAACCAGGCCGCTGGCACCGTCAGCATCAACAGGGCAACGACCTGCAGCGCCAGGCCGATATTCATGGTCCGGTTCAGGCCGATGCGCGCGCCCAGGTAACCGCCGACCAGATTGGTGATCACGCCAAAGATTTCGTAGAACAGGAACAGTGCTGCAATCTGCAGCGGGCTATACCCCAGGCTATGAAAATGCAGCACCACCAACATGCGCAGCGCGCCGTCGGTCAGGGTAAAGGCCCAGTAATTCCCGGTCACCACCAGATACTGGCGCATATCGGGCGACAGATTTTTCAATGCCTGCATCGTGATGCCGCTCAAGATTGTGCGTTAAAGCCTCAGCTCGCCACACCCACCAGGCGTGCCAACTCCACGGTCCGGTTGGCATAGCCCCACTCATTGTCATACCAGGTATAGATCTTCACCTGGGTGCCGTTCACCACCAGGGTCGACAGCGCATCGACAATGGAGGAGCGCGGGTCGGTGCGGTAATCGATCGATACCAGGGGCCGCTCTTCATAGCCGAGAATATCTTTCATCTCACCGTCAGCCGCCGCCTTGAGCATGGCATTCACCGCCTCGACCGTGGTGGGCTGTTCAACTTCGAACACGCAGTCGGTCAGGGAGGCATTGGCCAAGGGTACCCGCACCGCATGACCGTCCAGCTTGCCGCGCAGCTCGGGGAAAATTTCCGCAATGGCCGTTGCCGACCCGGTGGTCGTCGGAATCAGACTCATACCACAGGCCCGCGCCCGACGCAGATCCTTGTGCGGCTGATCCAGAATGCTCTGGGTATTGGTGACATCGTGAATGGTAGTTATCGAACCGTGGCGAATGCGCAGGTTCTCGTGAATCACCTTGACCACCGGTGCCAGACAGTTGGTAGTGCAGGAGGCGGCGGTCACAATCGGGTGTTTTTCCGGGTCGTACAGATCCTGATTGACGCCCATAACCACATTGAGCACATCCGGCTCCTTGACCGGCGCACTGACCACCACGCGCTTGACACCCTGATCCAGGTAGGCCTGCAATGCCTTGCTGGTCTTGTTCACCCCACTGGCTTCGATCACCAGATCACAGCCGGACCAATCGGTATCGGCGATTGCACGATTGGCGGTCAGGGCCAGGCGCTGGCCGTCGATCAGGATATCGCTGCCCTCGGCCTGCGCCTCATGCTGCCAGCGGCCGTGCACCGAATCGAAATTGAGCAGGTGCGCGTGGGTTGCCGCATCGCCGGCGGGATCATTGATCTGCACAAAGGTCAGCTCCGGCCAATCCCAGGCGGCACGAATCAGTAACTTGCCAATGCGCCCAAACCCGTTGATACCTACCTTGATAGTCATAGCGTTCTCCCAGATTGAGTTGCCCGACCCGCGCAGCGCACGTGGTCTCTAAACATGAGTATGGCAGCTAGATGCTGCGCTGGTTGACCCGGGAAGACAGCCCCTTAGCCCCGTATCAACAGCAGCGGGATAGTCGAACGGGGCGATCACCCATGTCCTGCAACTGCTGCAGATTGGTGGCCAGCCAATCGTTATTGGCCGCCAGGCTGGTATGCAGTACCTCGCTTACCCAGTCCGGCAGATCGGCCGGCAAACTGTAATACACCCATTGCCCCTGCCTGCGATCCTGTAACAGCCCGCACTGGCGCAGCTCGGCGAGGTGGCGGGAAATCTTCGGCTGACTGGCTTGCAGCGCACAGGTCAGCTCGCAGACACAAAGCTCCTGCTCACGGGCAACCAGCAGCATGACACGGGCGCGGGTCTCGTCAGCCAGACATTTGAACACTACAGGTGGGGTAAGGGCAGTTGGCATGGGTCATCATTCCTCTGTGATGACGACAGCATATACGATATTCCGCATATATGGAATAGCGTATATCTCAACAGACGATGAACGCTCGGTCAGAGCAGAATCAGGGTTGCCAGCCCAAGGAAGGCGGAGAAGCCGATCACATCAGTGACCGCCATCAGCACCATGCTGCCCGCCAGGGCAGGGTCAATGCCAAAGCGTTTGAGGATCATGGGGATCGACAACCCGGCGAGCGCAGCGCACAGCAGATTGATGCAGATAGCCATGGCAATGATGCCGCCGATCGCCCAGCTACCAAACCAGACAATCGCCAGCACGGCAATAACCGTGGCCCAGAGCATGCCGTTGAGCACCGCAATGCCGACTTCCTTGACCAGCAGCACCCGAAAATTACCGGTTTCCACCTGACCCAATGCCATGCCGCGGATCACCAGGGTCAGCGTCTGGCTGCCGGCAATCCCGCCCATGCTGGCAACAATCGGCATGAGCACGGCCAAGGCAACGATTTGCTCCAGCGAGGCCTGGAACTGACCAATCACCGATGCGGCCAGAAACGCTGTAATCAGGTTGACACCCAGCCATACCGAACGGCGGCGGGTGCTGGTCAGGATGGGCGCAAACATGTCCGCTTCATCATCCAGACCAGCCATGTTCATCAAGGTGCGCTCCGAATCCTCGCGGATGATATCGACCACATCGTCCACGGTAATGCGCCCCAGCAGCTCACCCTGGTCATTCACTACTGCTGCCGAGAGCATATCCAGGTCCTCGAACTGCCGGGCGACATCCAGGCTGCTCATGGTCACCGGCAGGGCAGCAAAGTCGGTGTCCATAACCTCACTGACTTTGGTGTCAGCGCCGGCAGTTACCAGACGACTCAGCCGCAGTACACCCTGATAGCGGTTCTTGCGGTCAACCACCATGACCTTGTCAGTCTGGTCGGGCAGATCTTCCAGCAGCCGCAGATACCTGAGGATGGACCCGGCCTTGATATCGGCCCGTACCGAAATATGGTCGGTATTCATCAGACCGCCCGCACTGTCTTCCGGATAGGCCAACATGGCCACCAGTTGCTGGCGTTTGATTTCATCCATGGATAACAGCAGTTGCCGGCCCGGTCCGCTCGGCAGTGCCTGAATCAGGTCAACCAGGTCATCCAGGGCAAGCGTGCGCGCCGCTGTCAGTAACCGGTCTTCGTCCATCTCCAGCGCCAGCTTGGCACGCACTTCCTCATGCAGGTGCACCAGCACCCTGGCTGCCCGCTCGTTATCCAGTGTCTGCCAGACGTCGCTGCGCTCATCTGGCGGCAAAGCTTCCAGCAGGCCTGCTGCCTTGGCCGGATGCATGCCCCGGAAAACCTTGCCAACGCGCTTCAGCTTGCCCGCCGCAAGCGCCTCACGCACGTTACCGATATGGGTGAACACCTGCTCCCCCTCTGACTCCAACTCTGCCCCAGCGACCTCGGCGTCGCGCTGCAGCAGTGCTGCCAGCTGCGGATCGAGGTGACGCAGTACGGCTTGCTCTCGCTCATCCGCGACTTCCTGCCATACCGCCTGGCGCTGCTGGCTGTCCAGTGCTTCCAGCAGGCTGGCGAGTTTGCCAGGATGCATGGCGCGCACCAGCTTGCGCAGCTTTTTGCGCTTGCCTTTGGCCAGCGCATCAAGCACAGCAATCTGTACCGTATGAACGTTGCTGCTGACGGGCTCTGTACTGCTCAAGGCGATTTCTCCAGGGAGACGGAAAGCATCGAGGCTAACACACTGGTCGTGCAGGGAAATTACATTCTTGAGGAATGGATTGACGTGCTCATGCCCTACCCAGGTTGATGTGGCACTCGCTCTGCCTGATCGCCGTTATGCAGGGGGCCGGTATAAAAGCTCCTGGCGTGTCGGGCCGGGTTAGATAGACGGAGTATCGATCAGCAGGGGCCGCAGCACCTCAGCAAGAACAGGCGCCATGGCGATGGCATTACTCGGGTGGGCAATACAGTCGGTACTCCAGACCTCACCAACCCCGGCCGCCTTGATTACTGCCAACGCATCACCGGCAAAGAGCGCATGAGTCACCGCTACGTCTACCGAGGCGGCGCCCGCCTCGATCAGTAAACTCGCAGCCCCGGCAATCGTTCGCCCCGAACTGGCGACATCATCCATCAACACCACCGCCCGACCGCGCACATCCCTATTCGGCAACTGGATCTGCACCTGGGTATCGCCACTGCGTACCTTGGTGCACACCGCATAATCAAAGCCGTGCGCTTTGGCAGCACTTTCAACCCATTGCAGTGATTCGGCATCCGGCCCCATCAGTATCGGGTTAGCGACTTTTTCCGCCACCAGATCAGCCAGGCGCAAGGCACCCGATAACGCAATAGCGTGTTCAATGGGGATCGCCTGCTGCAAATGGCTTATACGATGCAGGTGAGGATCGACCGTAATGACAGCGCTGAACAGCTCGCCAAGAAAATTACCGACAATGCTCTGGCTGACAATTTCACCCGGATTGAAGGCAATATCCTGGCGCATGTAGGCCAGATAGGGGGCGACCAGAATCAGCTTGCGAATGCCCAGCTGTTTTGCATGGCGGGCAATCAATAACAACTCGACCAGCTTGTCATTAGGCCGGTCCAGACTGCGATAGAGCACCAGCGTCTCCGGCAGACGGGTTTCCGCCGCAAAGGGCAGT
>SKFV01000035.1 GCA_007117785.1 Pseudomonas sp. | reverse complement strand
TCAGTACTTCCTGGCTGAGCGTCTGATTCTCCGAGAAGGCAATGCGGAGTCAAAGAGGAGCGATTCGCGGCCACCGGGTCCAGACCGTCGATAGCCAGGGATGGCTATCGTCGAGCCCCATGGATGGCTTGTAGCGTGTCTGGGCCCGGTGGTCGGGAATCGCTCCAGGCAAGGAGGCCAAAGGTGATAGAGCCGAATACAGAATGTTTTTCTAATTTGAATCTGAATCGTCATACAAGACCCCGGCAGATACCGGGGCACAAGGGGGAATGGCATGAGTGACAGTCTGGACCTGAGTCTGGAAGGGGTAGAGCAGCGACCGCTGTCGGCATTTACCGAAGAGGCTTACCTCAACTACTCCATGTACGTCATCATGGATCGGGCGCTGCCGCACATCGGCGACGGCCTCAAGCCGGTACAGCGGCGCATCATTTACGCCATGAGCGAATTGGGCCTGGCTGCCACGGCGAAGTACAAGAAGTCCGCTCGCACCGTGGGCGACGTTCTTGGTAAATACCACCCCCACGGCGACTCTGCTTGTTATGAAGCCATGGTCTTGATGGCCCAGCCCTTCTCCTACCGCTATCCACTGGTTGACGGCCAGGGTAACTGGGGCGCACCCGACGACCCCAAATCCTTCGCCGCCATGCGCTATACCGAATCGCGCCTCGATCGCTACAGCGAAATATTGCTCAGCGAACTGGGGCAGGGCACGGTTGACTGGCAGCCCAATTTTGACGGCACCATGGATGAACCCATGGTCCTGCCCGCGCGCCTGCCCAACCTGCTGCTCAACGGCACCACCGGCATCGCCGTCGGCATGGCCACTGACATACCGCCGCATAACCTGCGTGAAGTTGCTGCCGCCTGTGTTCGTCTATTGGAAGACCCCGGTGCCGGGCTGGATGAACTGCTCGAGTATATCCAGGGGCCGGATTATCCGACCGAAGCGGAAATCATTACCCCACGCAAAGACCTGCTCAACCTGTACGCCACCGGCCGCGGCTCGATTCGCTGCCGCGCCGTCTGGGATCGTGAAGACGGCGACGTCGTGATAACTGCGCTGCCGCACCAGGTGTCCGGCGCCAAGGTACTGGAACAGATCGCCGGTCAGATGCAGGCAAAAAAACTGCCGATGGTTGCGGATCTGCGCGACGAATCCGATCATGAAAACCCCACCCGCATCGTCATAGTACCGCGCTCCAATCGGGTCGATCTGGATGACCTGATGAAGCACCTGTTCGCCACCACTGACCTGGAGCACAGCTACCGGGTCAACATGAACGTGATTGGCACCGACGGCCGCCCGGCGGTCAAGGATTTGCGTGGGTTGATCAGCGAATGGCTCGGCTTCCGTGTTGCCACCGTACGCCGTCGCCTGCAATACCGGCTGGACAAGGTGCTGGCACGCCTGCACCTGTTGGATGGCTTGCTGATTGCCTTCCTCAATCTGGATGAAGTGATTCACATCATCCGTACCGAAGAGCACCCGCGCGCCGTATTGATGGAGCGCTTTGGTCTGACCGAGGTGCAGGCCGACTACATCCTCGATACCCGCTTGCGCCAGTTGGCGCGGCTGGAAGAGATGAAGATCAAGGGCGAGCAGGACGCGCTGGAGAAAGAGCGTGACGGCCTGGAAAAAATCCTTGGCAGCGAAAAACGCCTGCGCAACAAGGTACGTGACGAACTGATCGCCGACGCCGAAGCCTATGGCGATGACCGCCGCTCACCACTGGTCGAGCGTGAAGAAGCCAAGGCCCTCTCGGAAACGGCCTTGCTGCCCTCCGAACCGGTGACCGTGGTGTTGTCGGAGAAAGGTTGGGTGCGCTGTGCCAAGGGGCACGATGTCGATGGTCCCGGGCTGGCCTACAAGGCCGGTGATAACTATCGCGCCCAGGCGGCCGGTCGTTCCAATCAGCAAGCCGTATTCCTCGACTCCAGCGGGCGCAGCTACTCCCTGCCGGCGCATACCTTGCCCTCAGCACGGGGTCAGGGCGAACCCCTGACCGGGCGCCTGAGTCCGCCGCCTGGCGCGGTCTTTGACAGTGTGTTGATGCCGGAAGATGATAGCTTTTATCTGATTGCCTCGGATGCCGGTTATGGCTTTGTCGTTGAGGGCAGTGACCTGCTGGCGAAGAACAAGAACGGCAAGGCGCTGCTCAGCCTGCCGGAAGGTGGCAAGGTGATTGCGCCGGTGAGGGTCGCCAACCGCGCAGAGGACAAGGTGGTCGCCGTTTCCAACGAAGGCCGCCTGCTGGTGTTCCCGGTGGCGGATCTGCCGCAACTGTCCAAGGGCAAGGGCAACAAGATCATTTCACTGCCTTCGGCACGGGTGAAAGCGCGCGAAGAGTTTATTTCCGGCCTGGTCGTGCTGCCTGCGCAGGCCAATCTGGTGCTCACTGCCGGCAAACGTACCCTGACGCTCAAACCCAGTGACCTCGAGCATTATCAGGGCGAGCGTGGGCGGCGTGGCAACAAGCTGCCGCGGGGCTTCCAGAAGGTGGATGAGATAGCGGTTGAATAGCACGGTTTGACGTGCGTCCAAACCCGGCGGGCACGGCATGCCGTGCCCCTACGCGAGGCGATACTTCTGCGTATGCTCTACCCCGCATGGGGGCACAGCATGCTGTGCCCGCCCTGAGGTCGGCACATCAATCAAGGCCACCCGACACGGTGTCCAAACTCGGGCGGCATGGGTACAATCATCGGCTTGATTCACCCGCCATGACAGGAACCCCATGACCGCCACTTTTGTCCATCTGCGCGTGCACAGCGAATATTCTCTGGTTGATGGGCTGGTCAAGGTCAAACCCTTGATCAAGGCCGTAGCAGAGGCTGGCATGCCAGCGGTGGCCGTCACGGATCAGGGCAATATGTGCAGCCTGGTCAAGTTCTACCGTGGCGCCATGGGTGCCGGCCTCAAGCCCATTTCCGGGGTCGATGTCTGGGTTCGCGGGCTGGAGGATGACAGCCAGCTAACTCGCATGACTTTGCTGTCGATGAACGATCGCGGCTATCGCAACCTCACTGAACTGATCTCCCGTGGTTTCACCGAAGGCCAGCGCAACGGCCTGGCCACGCTCAAGCGGGAATGGGTCGCTGAAGCCGCAGAAGGGCTGATTGCCCTCTCCGGCGCCAAGGAGGGCGAGATAGGTCTGGCCCTGCTGTCGTCCAACCCGCAACTGGCCGATGAATTGCTGGACTGGTGGATGCAGGCCTTCCCCGGGCGCTTCTATCTGGAACTGCAACGCACTGCGCGGCCGAATGATGAAGAGCACGTGCATGCCGCCGTCGCACTGGCCGCCCGCACCGGCTGTCCGGTGGTGGCGACCAACGACGTGCGCTTTCTCAAACGCGAGGATTACGAGGCGCACGAGACGCGCGTCTGCATCGGTGAGGGTCGCGCCCTGGATGACCCGCGCCGGGTACGCCAGTACAGTGACGAGCAGTACCTGAAAACACCGGCGGAAATGGCCGAATTGTTTGCCGATATCCCCTCAGCGCTGGAAAACAGTGTCGAGATCGCCAAGCGCTGCAATATCAACGTTCAGCTTGGCACCTACTTCCTGCCGGATTTCCCGATTCCCGAGGGCATGACCCTGGAGGAATTCTTCAAGAAAGTCTCTTTCGAGGGCCTGGAAGAGCGTCTCACGGTGGTACTGCCTCCAGATACCCCGGATTACGAGAGTAAGCGCCAGGTGTATATCGATCGGCTCAATTTCGAGCTCGATATCATCAACCAGATGGGCTTTCCCGGTTACTTCCTGATCGTGATGGACTTTATCAAGTGGGCCAAGCAGAACGGCGTACCGGTCGGGCCGGGGCGTGGTTCCGGGGCCGGTTCGCTGGTCGCCTATTCGCTACTGATTACCGATCTTGACCCGCTACAATACGACCTGCTGTTCGAGCGCTTCCTCAACCCGGAACGGGTGTCCATGCCTGACTTTGACGTCGACTTCTGCATGGAAGGTCGCGACCGGGTGATCGACTATGTGGCCGAGACCTACGGGCGTAACGCGGTATCCCAGATCATTACCTTCGGTACCATGGCGGCCAAGGCCGTGGTGCGCGATGTGGCCCGGGTACAGGGCAAGTCCTACGGTCTGGCTGACAAGCTGTCGAAGATGATTCCCTTTGAAGTCGGCATGACCCTGACCAAGGCCTTCGAGCAGGAAGAGCCTCTGCGTGAATTCCTCGCGGCTGATGAGGAAGCGCAGGAAATCTGGGATATGGCGCTGAAGCTGGAAGGCATCACGCGTAACGTCGGCAAACACGCCGGCGGGGTGGTGATTGCGCCGACCAAGCTGACCGACTTCTCCCCGCTATATTGCGATGAGTCCGGTGGCGGCCTGGTCACCCAGTTCGACAAGGATGATGTGGAATCAGCCGGCCTGGTCAAGTTCGACTTTCTGGGTCTGCGCACCCTGACCATCATCAAATGGGCACTGGAAACTATCAATCGGACCCGTGCCGAGCAAGACGAAGCACCGCTGAATATCGACTTTATTCCGCTGGACGATGCGCCGACCTACCGCATGTTGCAGAAAGCGGAAACCACCGCAGTCTTCCAGCTGGAATCCCGTGGCATGAAGGAGCTGATCAAAAAGCTCAAACCGGACTGCCTGGAAGATCTGATCGCCCTGGTTGCCCTGTTCCGTCCGGGGCCACTGCAGTCCGGCATGGTAGATGACTTCATCAACCGTAAACACGGTCGGGAAATCGTCTCTTACCCGCACCCGAACTATCAGTATGAAGGCCTCAAGCCGGTATTGGCGCCGACCTACGGCATCATCCTGTATCAGGAACAGGTGATGCAGATTGCCCAGGTCATGGCCGGCTATACCCTCGGTGGGGCCGATATGCTGCGCCGCGCCATGGGCAAGAAAAAGCCCGAGGAAATGGCCAAGCAGCGGGCGGTATTCCTCGAAGGCTGCAAAAATAACAGCATTGACCCTGATCTTGCAGGCAACATCTTTGACCTGGTGGAGAAATTCGCCGGTTACGGGTTCAACAAGTCGCACTCGGCCGCCTATGGCCTGGTCTCCTACCAGACCGCCTGGCTCAAGGCGCATTACCCGGCCCCCTTTATGGCGGCGGTGCTCTCGGCGGATATGCATAACAC
>SKFV01000340.1 GCA_007117785.1 Pseudomonas sp. | reverse complement strand
TTGTATTGGTTGTTATGGAGCCGGGATGAACCCGTCAACCCTTATCGGTATCATTGCCAGCCTGCTGGTACTGGCCAGTGTGCTGTTCATGTCCGCGCAGGATCCCTGGTTGTTCGTCAACCTGCCCGGCCTCGCAATCGTGGTCGGCGGCACCATTGCCGCCACCTTTATCAGTTATCCGCTCAGTGAAATTGTGCGTATTTTCAGCCTGTTTCGCACCGTATTGCGCAATGAGAAACTCTATACCCAGCATGATATCGACGAGCTGGTGACCATTTCCCGTCTGTACATGGACGGCAATCTGCCCGCGGTTGAGCGCGAACTGGACAAGGTCAGCAACCCCTACCTGCGCTCAGGGGTACAACTGGTGGTCGATATGACACCCGAAGAAGACATACTGGATTTCATGCAGTGGCGGATCTCTCGCCTGCGTGCCCGTGAACATGCCGAAGCCCAGCTGTTTCGGGTCATGGCCAGCTTTGCTCCGGCCTTTGGCATGATCGGCACCCTGGTCGGCCTGATCAATCTGATGTTCATTCTCGGTGACGGCGACATGGTGCAGATCGGGCAACAACTGGCGATCGCACTGATGACCACCTTCTACGGCATTCTCCTCGCCAACCTGGTGTTCAAACCCGTTGCGGTCAAACTGGAGCGGCGAACCGAACAACGCGTGATCGTGATGAACATGGTTATGCAGGGTGTGTCGATGATGTTCAACAAACGCAGCCCCGCCCTGATGCGCGAAACCCTGAAGTCCTTTATGGCCAATCACGAGGACGAAATACGTGATCTGCGACCCGCCAAAGCCGGCAAGCTGAAAGCGCGGCGGAGCAGCTGACATGGTGGAGAGTGGCGCCGCACGGGCGCGCCGCCGTGATCACAGCATTGCCGTTACCGACAGCAGTGAAGAGGAAGCCTGGCTGATCACCTACCTCGATGTGATTACCCTGATTCTGGTGATCTGTGTCGTTATGCTCGCCTTTGCCGGCGGCCAGGTAGGCCCGACCCGCTGGACCACGGATGCCGACGCCGAACCGGTGTTTATCCTGCCTGGCGGCGATGGACTATTGGAAGGTCACGCTGATGGCGCGCCGCTGGATCTGCAGGAGTTGACTGCTGACGATGGCGACTTTCTGGCCCGCACTGAGCCAGAGCCTGAAGCAGAAACCCCCGCTCCCGATCTTGGTGGCCTGGACCTGGCCGGACTGGGCAAGGATATTGACATCATCCTGCAGGACAGCAGTATCAGCTTTCGCATCAGTAGTGAAATCCTCTTCCCTTCAGGTGAAGCCTTGCTGGAACAGGCCGGTTACGAGGTACTCGATCAGCTGATACCGGTACTGAATGACGTCGAACACCGGATCAGTATCAGTGGGCATACCGACAACGTGCCCATTCAGACCGTGCAATTCCCCTCCAATTGGGAGCTCTCTTCTGCGCGGGCCGGTAGTGTGGTGCGTTACCTGGAAGCCAACGGTATTGCCGCCGAGCGCCTGACCGCGGTCGGCCACGGCAGTACCCAGCCGCTGGAAGACAACACCAGTGCCAGCGGCCGCGCGGCAAACCGCCGGGTCGAACTGACCCTGGAGCTGCCCGGCTCAGAAGTACCGCCGGTAACAGAGAGCGACCCCGACAACGCGGATTCCTGATAAAATCAGTCGACACCAACACCATCGCTCTCGCTGTCAGGTCTGCTGCATGTCTGCTATCCCATCCGTTACCCCTCGCCTCACGCGCCCCGGCCCATCGCGCCGCTTCTGCGTGGCACCGATGATGGACTGGTCGGATCGGCATTACCGGTATTTCGCCCGGCTGATCAGCCAGCACGCTCTGCTGTACACCGAAATGGTCACCACCGGCGCGGTGATTCATGGTGATCGCACGCGCTTTCTCGGCTATAACGCCGAAGAACAGCCGCTGGCCATACAGTTGGGCGGCAGCAATCCGGATGAATTGGCACAGTGTGCCGCGCTGGCCGAACAAGCCGGCTTTGCCGAGGTGAACCTGAATGTCGGCTGCCCCAGCGACCGGGTGCAGAACAACCTGATTGGTGCCTGCCTGATGGGGCACCCTGAATTGGTGGCTGATGGCGTCAAGGCCATGCGCGATGCCTGTGAACTGCCGGTCACCGTGAAACACCGCATCGGTATCAATGGCCGCGACAGTTATGCCGAGTTGTGTGATTTTGTCGGCCAGGTCACTGAAGCCGGTTGCGAAACCTTTATCGTGCATGCCCGCATCGCGATTCTGGAAGGCCTGTCACCGAAGGAAAACCGTGATATCCCGCCGCTGCGCTACCCGGTGGTCTATCAGCTCAAGGCAGACTTTCCCGAGCTGGAGATTGTCATCAACGGTGGGCTGGATTCGCTGGAGCTGGCTGAACAGCAACTGGACCGCGTCGATGGTGTGATGCTTGGACGTGCTGCCTACCACAACCCCTGGCTACTGGCCGAAGTTGATCAACGCTTTTACAGTGACCCTACCCCACGCCCGGACCGTTTGCAGGTCCTGCAAACCATGCGCCCTTATATATCTGCGCATATCGCCGGTGGCGGCAATATGAATCATGTCACCCGGCATATGCTCGGACTTTTCCAGGGCTTGCCTGGCGCCCGGCACTTCCGCCGCACCCTGAGCAGCGACATCCATCGCACCGATGACCCATTGGCACTGTATGACCGCTTGTTGGCGGATATGCAGGCCCGCATGGCCAGACGGGATTGCTCCCTGTAACAGGCATAGGGTATGGTCGGGGTAAATCCCAGTTATCGAAAAGACCATGACCAGCCAATTAGACAGCCTGAAACAGCATACCCTGATCGTTGCCGATACCGGTGATATCGAAGCCATCCGCCGCTTGCAACCGGTCGACGCCACCACCAACCCGTCACTCTTGCTGAAAGCCGCACAGCAGCCTCAATACAGTCATCTTCTGGATCAGGCCCTGCAAGACTCCGCCGGCAGTTATGACCGTCTGGCCGACGCCTGCGACCTGTTTGCGATTGCCGTGGGCAAGGAAATCACCCAACTGGTGCCCGGTCGGGTCTCAACGGAAGTTGATGCTCGCCTGTCCTTCGACCGCCGAGCGACCCTGGGCAAGGCCCGCAAGCTGATTGAGGGCTATGAGCGCAACGGCATCAGCCGCGACCGTGTTCTGATCAAGATTGCCGCCACCTGGGAAGGTATTCAGGCCGCCGCCGAACTGGAAAAAGAAGACATCCAGTGCAACCTGACCCTGCTGTTTTCCTTTGCCCAGGCGCAAGCCTGCGCCGACGCGGGTGTTTACCTGATTTCGCCCTTTGTCGGGCGCATCTACGACTGGCATAAAGCCAGGGAAGGGCGTGATTTCAGTGGACTGGATGACCCGGGCGTGGCGTCAGTTGCGCGCATTTACCGCTATTACAAGCATCACCTGTACAGCACGGTTGTGATGGGTGCCAGCTTCCGCAATAGCAGCCAGATCGCCGCACTGACTGGCTGTGATCGGCTGACCATCAGTCCGGCGTTACTCGAGGAACTGGCCGCAACACCTGGAGAGCTGACACCCTCGCCTGTACTGCAAGGCAGTGCCGATCCACGACAAAGACTGGAAGAGATGGATTTTCGCTGGGCGCATAACGAGGATGCCATGGCCACCGAGAAACTGGCTGAGGGAATTCGGGCGTTTGCTGCTGATCAGGTCAAACTGGAACAGCTGCTGGCCGGTCGCGCAGCCTCAGCCGCTTGATTCAAGGGTACTGACCAGGTCACGAAAGGCTTCGCGATTGTGTTCATTGAGGTCCATCAGAATCCGGTGGGCCTCGAGCACCTTGCCTTTGACCAGGTCTTCAGAGAGCATCTGTCCCGGCAGGTCCTGCAGCTCAGTATCGCTTGGCACAGCTTCAGATACGATATTGAATACCTGATCAAAACCCATGCTTTGCAGCAGGCGGTTCATGTCGTCGTGATTGGACACCAGCGTCGGCAAGAAACCGACTTTCTGCTGCGACAGAATGGATAGCTTGGCCAACAGACCCAATGAGGTACTGTCAATCGCCTCGGTTTCACTCAAATCAATAATGATGGCATCAAAGTTCAGGGCACTGAAAATCTTCTCGATATAAGCGTCAAGCGCGGCACACAGGGTCAATCTGACGTCGCCGATAAACTTCAGCACAAAAGTGCCTTCGGCTTCGGCAAACTGTATTCGACCAGTGTTCATCATTCCTCATTCCTGCTCAGCAACATGACTGAGATATCATCCGGTTTGTTGGCTTGCCCCGGCTCCGGGAGCAAGCTTTGCAGCAGTTTTGCGAGATCACCACCGCAGGCTTCAAGCAGTTGTGGCAACTGCGCCTCCTTGTCTCTCAGCTTAGTCCCTGAAATACAATCCAACACACCATCAGAGCACAACAACAGGGTAAAACTGTCAGGCAGGTCGATGGTGTGATCTTCGTATACGGCATCACCAAACAGGCCGACCGGCTTGCCCTTGCCGGGCAGATAACGCGCCTTGCCAGCCTCCAGCATCAGCGGTAGTGGCAAGTGGCCGCCGATACTGTACGTGAGTTGGCCGCGTTTTTCATCAATCACCCCACCCAGCATGGTGACGTGCTTGCCCAGCTTGCAACTGATCAGGCTGCGATTGATATGCGCGAGCACATCGGAGGGCTTGAAGGCAACATGCCCCTCACCTTCACGCCGACGTTGCTCATAGAGCAAGCGGGTGGTCATGAACTTGAGCAATACAGTGACAAAGGCTGAAGACGCCCCGTGCCCCGACACATCGGCCAGATAAAAGGCCAACTGGCTATCCGAGACACGAAAATAATCGACAAAATCACCTGACAGATAGAGCGACGGGATAATTTTATGTTCAAATTTGAACGCCCCGCTCGGCCACGGGCTGGGTGGCAACATATTCAACTGCACCTGACAGCCGGCAGTCTGGTCGTCACGCAATTCCTTGAGATGATTTTCCAGTTCGCGATTGGCCAACTCAAGGCGATCTCGAATACGCTGGTTTTCACTGCGTAAACGTGCTCGGTCCAGACTGCGGCGGACCGCATGCTCTACCACCAGAAGATCAGCAATCGGCTTGATCAGGTAATCACTGGCGCCAAGACGCAGGGCCTCGACCACTTCGTTCATGTCCCCG
>SKFV01000115.1 GCA_007117785.1 Pseudomonas sp. | reverse complement strand
GAGGCGTATTCTACAGCAGAAACCCTGCTCGTCAACACCTCTTTGCAACCTTTTTAACTGCCGGGAGACCTTCTCGCAAGAAGTGCTCCGGCAACCTCCGTAGAGGCGGTTGCGAGCGGCGGATTATAGGCCGACCAGGTTTGCCGTCAAGCCTTTTTCAGGCGAATGCGGGCAAACTTCTTCTTGCCCGCCTGGCACACATGCTCGGCATCCAGGGCAAACATGAAGTCGCGATCAACCGCCACACCGTCTACCTTGACCGAACCGGCATTAAGCAGGTCGCGGGCAGCCGCTGCATTTTTGGTCAAACCTGCGCGGTTGAGGACTGCCGAAATCGGCATATCAGCATCCGACTCCAGATCGACCTCGGGCAAGTCATCCGGCAGTTCACCGTCTTTGAGGCGATTACCAGCAGATTTGTGTGCAGTAGCTGCGGCTTCATCACCGTGAAAACGCGCAACCAGCTCTTCTGCCAGCTTGATCTTGATGTCACGCGGATTGGCACCCGCCTCAATCTCGGCACGGAACCCGGCAATCTCGTCCAGGCTACGGAAGCTGAGCAATTCAAAATAACGCCACATCAGACTGTCCGGCATGGACACAATCTTGTTGTACATCTCACCCGGACGATCATTGATACCTATATAGTTGCCCAGTGACTTGGACATCTTTTTAACACCATCCAGCCCTTCTAGGATCGGCATGGTAATGATGACTTGGGGCTCCTGCCCCGACTGGCGCTGCAATTCGCGCCCCATGAGCAGATTGAACTTCTGATCGGTACCCCCAAGCTCGATATCGGCCTGCATGGCGACCGAGTCATAGCCCTGCACCAGGGGATACAGAAATTCGTGAATGGCAATCGACTGGCCACTTTTATAGCGCTTGTCGAAATCATCACGCTCGAGCATGCGCGCGACAGTGTACTTGCCGGCCAACTGGATCATGTCCGCAGCGCTCAGCTGGTCCATCCACTCGGAGTTGAACACCACCTGGGTCTGCGCCGGGTCGAGAATCTTGAACACCTGTTCTTTATAGGTTTCCGCGTTGGCCTTGACCTGCTCTTTAGTCAGCGGCTGGCGAGTGACGTTCTTGCCGGTGGGATCGCCGATCATCCCGGTAAAGTCACCAATGAGGAACATCACCTGATGTCCCAGGTCCTGCAGTTGACGCAGCTTGTTGATCAGCACCGTATGCCCAAGATGCAGATCCGGGGCTGTCGGATCGAAACCCGCCTTGACCCGCAGCGGCTGCCCTCGACCCAGCTTTTCGCGCAACTCGTCTTCTACCAGAATCTCATCAATACCGCGCTGAATCAGCGCCATTTGCTCGTCAACGGACTTCATACACAACCTGCTTTATCAAAGGGCTACGCAAAAGGTGAACCAAAATACAATATTGCTGACCAAATACAAGCTTCAAAGCCGTCAGAGGAGCGTCGCCGTGATTTGCTGTAAAAATGACAAACGGCAAGCCAACGCGCTTGTATTAATGGAATAACAGTTATAATTTAGCTACTTAGTCAATTTACCTAAGAATCAACCAGAAGAGTGCTTATGGGTTCTCCAACTAACAAGACAACGCTGTACCCAAAAAGCCATATTCTTGCCGCCAGTGGTATCGCCGCAGCATTGAGTTTTTTCCTGCTGGTGATCCCTTCAACTGACGTTGAAGCGCACAAGACCTTTATTCCGCTGGACCTGAGCAACCCCGAGGCACAGCAAGTCACCGCACTGAACGAGAAAGTCACCAGCCTGCTGGGCGCCAAGGTGATTACACCGCTGAAAGATGGCGATTTCGACACTCTCGCCCAGATAGCACGCAATCATAATCATCATGGCGACTTTATTGATCACCTGCGAGTGACCAATCAGGAGCCGCCGCCATTAACATCCACGGCAGGCAACCATGCTGCCAGTCATTCCGAGCCCGCAGACAGCAGTGACCAGTGGACCAGCGTGACAGTTGAAAGCGGCAACACGCTATCGACGCTGTTCAATCAGGTTGGCATTCCGAACAGCACTATGTACTCGGTACTCAACAGCAGCAAGGAAGCCAAGCGCTTTACCCGCCTGCGAGTCGGACAAATCCTTGAATTCCAGCTGGACGCTGATGGTGATTTGCTCGCCTTGCGCAGCAAGCTGAGTGATCTGGAAACCATCCAGATCAGCCGCGACAACGATGGTTTTGTTTTCAACAAGGAACAACTCGAACCAGAAGTGCGCAACCGCTATGCCGAAGGCCAGATCAACAGCTCACTGTTTCTAGCCGCACAACAGGCAGACATGCCGCACAGCCTGACCATGCAAATGGCCAACATCTTCGGTTATGACATCGACTTTGCCCGTCAGATTCGCCAGGGCGACAGCTTTGAAGTGCTGTTCGAGGAAAAACACCTGAATGACAAGCGCGTCGGTACCGGTAACATCCTGGCTGCCCGCTTTACCAATCGTGGTCGCGAGTACACCGCCGTGCGCTACGTCGACCGCCAGGGCCAGGCCAGCTACTATCGCGCCGACGGCACCAGCATGCGTCGTGCCTTCATCCGAACGCCAGTCGAATTTGCCCGCATCAGTTCACGCTTCAACCCCAACCGCCGTCACCCGATCCTGAATACCATCCGCGCCCACAACGGTGTCGATTATGCGGCGCCAACTGGCACGCCGATCATGGCTACTGGTGATGGCCGCATTACTCACCTGGGCCGCAAGGGTGGATACGGCAATACTATTGTCATTCGCCACGGCAACCAGTATCAGACCCTGTATGCGCACTTGAATGGCTATGCGCGCGGATTGTCCAATGGCAGTCACGTTACCCAGGGCCAGGTCATTGGTTATGTCGGCATGACCGGCCTGGCAACTGGCCCGCACCTGCACTATGAATTCCTGGTCAATGGCCGCCACGTTGATCCCCTGCGGGTTGATCTGCCGGTAGCGGATCCGGTACCGGCCAACGAGCGTGAACGCTTTATGGCACAGAGCAAGCAAGTGATGGCGAGTCTGGACCAGCACCGCACTATTCAGCTTGCCATGCTGGAACAATAAAGCATGAGCTGGTGGCTGATTGGAGTGATGTCAGGCACCAGCCTCGATGGTATTGATCTCGCACTGACCCGCTTGCACCCCGAGCACGGCATCGAACTGATCGATGCTGAATGCCTGCCCTTCCCAACGGAGCTGCATAACGAGCTCAAGGCGCTATGCCAACCCGGCAATGACGAGATTCGTCGCGCCGGCCTCGCTGGCCAGGCATGGGCCGAGCTGACAGCAAACGGCATCCATGCCCTGCTGGCCCGGCAAGGCCTCAAACCCGAACAGATACTGGCTATTGGTAGCCATGGTCAAACCATCCGCCACCACCCGGAACTCGGTTTCAGTGTGCAAATCGGCGCCCCGGCGCTTCTCGCAGAGCGCTGTCGCATTCAGGTAGTGAGTGACTTTCGCAGTCGGGACCTGGCTGCGGGCGGTGAAGGCGCGCCCCTGGTACCCGCCTTCCACCAATGGCTGCTGGAAGACCCCGAGCAAACCCGCGCAGTCATCAATATCGGAGGCTTTGCCAACCTGACGTTGCTGCGCCCTGAGCAACCGGTAACAGGCTTTGACAGTGGTCCGGGCAACATTCTGCTCGACGCCTGGATAGCACGCCACCAGAACCAGGCCTTTGATGCCGAAGGCCGCTGGGCAGCCAGCGGCTCGGCTCACCCGGAACTGGTCAGGCAACTGCTGGCTGATCCTTACTTCTGCCGACCGGCACCAAAAAGCACGGGGCGAGAGTACTTCAACGCGCAATGGCTTGAGCAGCAGCTACAACAATTTGGCCAACAGCTTCCGGAAGCAGACATCCAGGCCAGCTTGCTGGAGTTGACTGCGCAAAGCATCGCTGGCGGGTTACTCAGCCAGGCGAGCGATTGTCGCAGTGTGTTTATCTGTGGTGGCGGAGCGGCCAATACGCGTTTGCTGCATCGTCTGAGGGAGATATTGGCGCCGCTTGAAGTACAGACCACAGCGGCAGTCGGCGTTGACCCTGACTGGATGGAGGCCATGGCATTTGCCTGGCTGGCCTGGCGCTGCCTGCAAGGCCAGAGCGGCAATCTGCCGACCGTCACTGGCGCAGCTGGCCCACGGGTGCTTGGCGCTGTTTACCCCGGATAGCCAGTCAGTATCAGATGGAAAAGGAGGAACCGCAGCCACAGGTTGTAGTGGCATTCGGATTATTGATCACAAAGCGCGAACCTTCCAGACCTTCCTGATAATCCACTTCCGAACCTGCCAGATACTGGAAGCTCATCGGGTCAACTACCAAGCGAACGCCCTCGCGCTCGACGATAGTGTCATCCTCGGCCAGCTCGTCATCAAAGGTGAAGCCATACTGAAAGCCAGAGCAGCCACCCCCAGTGACAAATACACGCAGACTCAGACGATCATTACCCTCTTCCTCGATCAAGGTACGCACCTTGGTCACTGCGCTGTCGGTAAACAGCAGCGCACTCGGGGTAAAGACTTCAGCAGTGGACATACAACCTCCGGCGCCAGGCGCCTTGATACGACAAGACACCTATTATCCGTTTTCCCGACTCTTTTGGTCAACTATTGTCGCTAGCCGACGTCGCATCCGTGTCGGGTAAAGCCGGCGCATCCGTATCAAGATAATGCAGGGAGCCACTTATCTGGGCACCCATGATCATTTCCATAAAGCGATAATGCAGATCACCTTGAATGCGGGCCTTGCTGTCCAGCTCAAGGTGCTCTGTGGCTTCTACATCCCCCACTACCTGACCATTGATCAGTACGCTGGGCGCCTTGATGGTACCTTCAACGATACCGTGCTCGCTGACCCTGACCAGGCCCTTCTCGGCAACGATATTGCCTTCAACCCGGCCATCAATCTGCAAGGCCCCGGTAAACTGGATATTGCCCTGTATATCCGCGTCCTGGGCAATGATCGTGGTTTTACCGCTGTACTGATTGATATCCAGCTTCTTGCGCTTGTCTGCTCCCCACATCAGGGCCTGACTCCTGTAGTTGTCCAATCAAACCGGTGCTCGACCAGGGTTTCTCCGTTATTTTTTGCCCGCAATTCTATGGTTTCCGGGTAAAAGTCCGCGGGCAGTGTCAACAAGGCCAGTTCAGCCGCTTCCGGTACCACCTGAAAATAGCGAAAATCCAGCGGCAAGCTGTCATGTCCAGCGTCATTCATGTCGGTTAATGACAAACTCGCTGCTTCGCCATTCTGCTCACCATGAACCTGCATTTCCAGTTTTGCAGTGACATTGTCAGATTCATTGCCGACACGCGTGACCATTACCCTGAAACGCCAGGTATTCGGTGCCTCGGCCGGCTGCAGATCAAAATACTGGATTCGCAAACCCGGCGTGGCGGCATCTGAACCCAATGCTCCCTGGAACTGCGCCAGATCCTGCTGCAAACGGAACAATTGTTGCTCCATTGCCCGCACCAGCTGCTGCGACTCGGCATAGGATTCATTGGCCAGCCTTACGTCCACATCCATTTGCTGCAGCCGCTGGCGTTGCTCTGCCACTTCAGCCTGCAAACGTTGCTCGCTCACCAGCAACATATCCCGCTCGGTTACCGCATCGACCTGAGACTCCAGCCCGCCTTGCCAACCCAGCCAGGCCGCCGACGGAATGGCCAGCACCAGCGCCAGCAGCATCAAACGCTTCAACCCCTGTACAAAAGGTGTATTGCGCGGCATCAGCACCACACTGTGCTCGCGCAAGGAGGAATAACTGCGCCGAGCCATCAGGGCAACATGGCCGGGTGCGCAATTCCCTGTGTTTCTTCGAGACCAAAGGCAATATTCATTCCTTGAACCCCCTGTCCGGAGGCCCCCTTGACCAGGTTATCTATTACCGAAAGCACCACCACCAGATCACCATCCTGTGGCCGGTGCACTGCCAGCCGGCACATGTTGGCACCACGCACACTCCGGGTTTCCGGGGCACTCCCTGCCGGCATGACATCAACACAGGGCTCATTGGCGTAACGCTGCTCGAACAGGGCCTGCAAATCGACGCTGCGATCAGTCACACGGGCATACAGGGTGGCGTGAATGCCGCGCACCATGGGCGTCAGGTGCGGCACAAAGGTCAACCCGACCGGCTGTCCTGCCGCCCGCTGCAAGCCCTGACGAATTTCAGGCAAATGCCGATGACCGGGGACGCCATAGGCCTTCATGCTTTCACCCGCCTCACAGAACAACGCACCGACGTTGGCGCCGCGCCCGGCACCACTGACCCCGGATTTGCAATCCGCGATAATCTGCGATGTATCAGCCAGACCTTGCTCAAGCAGAGGCAACAAGCCCAACTGCACAGCGGTCGGGTAACAGCCCGGCACGGCAATCAGGCGCGCATTGCGCATGGCTTCACGATTGACCTCGGGCAAGCCATAAACAGCCTGGGGCAAAAGCTCAGGCGCCCCGTGCGGCTGGCCATACCAATGCGCCCACTCGTCGGCATCCTGCAGGCGGAAGTCTGCTGACAGGTCAATAATCCGGGTACCGGTATCAAGCAGCTCCGCCGCCAGTGAGTGAGCAACGCCGTGCGGCGTGGCAAAAAACACCACATCGCAGGCACCCAAGGTTTTCGCTTCCGGCACGCTAAAGCTCAGGGCATCGTAGTGGCCACGCAGGTTAGGGTACATGTCGATGACGCGCTGCCCTGCCTCGGAGCGTGAGGTAATGACCTCGACGTGCGCCTCGGGATGCTGCGCCAGCAGACGGAGCAGCTCTACCCCGGTGTAGCCGGTGCCGCCGACAATGCCAATCTTGATCATGTTTCGTCCTGTTATTCTGCGGATGACTGTCTGGTTATTCGTTTATCATAAGGGAGCCAGCCAGCATGTCCAATGCCCCGGTAGCCATTAGTGTGTTTTGACGACAAAAAACCGACTGACCCAGCAAGGATTAAGCATGTATCTGTGGATAAAGGCCTTTCATATCATAGCGGTAGTGACCTGGTTTGCCGGTCTGTTCTATCTGCCCAGACTGTTCGTTTACCACGCCATGGCCGATGATCAGGCCAGCCGGGAAAGATTCAAGATCATGGAGCGCAAACTCTATCGTGGCATCATGTGGCCATCGATGGTGGTCACAGTGCTGCTCGGTTTCTGGCTGCTGAAACTGGCGCCAGCGTGGATGCAGGCCGGCTGGATGCACGCCAAACTGCTGCTGGTCGCCTTGTTGATCGCCTATCACTTTGCCTGCGGCCATATGCTGCGTCAGTTTGCCAATGATGCCAACCGACGCGGCCATGTATTCTACCGCTGGTTCAATGAGGCACCCGTTCTGGTCTTGCTTGGCGCCGTCATCCTGGTGGTGGTCAAACCCTTCTGAATGATGGCCAACGTTCAGTCAGCCATCACCGTACGGCCCTCGGCCCACTGGCGCAGGCTGTGCAGCTTTTCCGCCATGACCACGGACAATGGCGAGGTTGCCCCGAGGGCTTCAACCACATCCTGATCCGTCATTTCATCATCTCGTGCGGCGGCGGCATAGACTGCGGCAACAACACCCTGCTCGATTTCCGCACCTGAGAAGCCCTCGCTGGCAGCTGCCAGCAGGGGTAGATCAAAGCGCTCGGGGTTCAGCTCGCGACGCATCAAATGAATCCGGAAGATCTCTTCGCGGATTGCCGGGCGCGGCAAATCGACAAAAAACATCTCATCCAGTCGGCCCTTGCGGATCAACTCCGGCGGTAACTGGCTGACATCATTCGAGGTCGCCACCATAAATACCCGCGTCTTGCGCTCGGCCATCCAGGTCAGCAAGGTACCCAGCATGCGCCGACCGACACCCTGATCCCCACCATCCGGCGCCAGACCTTTCTCTATTTCATCGATCCACAACACACAGGGCTCCATGGCATCGGCCATGGCCAGCGCCTCACGCAGATTCTTCTCGGTTTCGCCAATATACTTGTTGTACAGGCTGGCAAAATCCAGTGGCAACAAAGGCAAGCCCCAGAGTCCGGCGACCGCTTTGGCCGCCAGGCTTTTACCCGAGCCCTGAACACCGACCAGCATCACACCCTTGGGTGCATCAGCCAACGGCTTGTCACAGAAAGCCGCCTGGCGCTGGCGCAGCCACTGCTTGAAGTTGACCAGACCACCCACCTCAGCAAAGCGTGCCGTATCCTGCTCGAAGCTCAGCACACCTTCCATATCCAGCAGTTCGAATTTGGCCTGATTTAACTGAGGCAGGGACTCCTGTGAAATCGCACCATCATCCGCAATCAGGTTGCGCGCCAGCCGGCGGGCCTCAGCATGGGTGGTACCACGCAGATTACGCACCACCTGCTGCAGCGTGCGATTATCGGTGCGCACCCGCTTACCCTGATTCTGAGTGCTCCAACGCGCAGCCTCTTCACGCACAATGGTTGCCAACTGCTCATCCGAGGGCATGCTCAGATTAAAGCGTACAGCAAGGCGACGAAGTTCGGGCGGCAGCTTGAGGGCATGGCTGACGAGGATAATCACCGGGCCTTCCTGCTCACAATTCATTGCCATGCACTTGAGCAGACGCACCACCCGTGACGAGTCGAGATAGGGGTGCAGATCGCAGAGCACGTACAGGTCATGCACACCACAACGGCGAATATGCTCAAGCAGCTTTTCCGGATCGCACAAGGGATCCTGCTCATCGGTCGCCGTGCCAAACCCCAGCCGGGTCAGGCCATCAACCTGATTCCAGGTATGCCAGGTCATGGTCCGCTTTATCGCCAGACCGGCAATCAATTCCAGTACCCTGCGTTCTTCCCATGATTCGATAACGATCAGCCGAACCCGTGAAGCCAGCACCAGATCAAGGTCCTTGATATCATTTCGCACCTGTTTCTCCTTGTGTCGTTATTGGCATACTGATGCCCTGCAAGCGTACACTTAACACACCTATTATTACCTGATCAGGAGCCTGCTGTGGATTGTCTTTTCTGCAAGATCGTCGAGGGCACGATTCCGGCGAAAAAAATTTACGAAGATGACCAGGTGCTGGCCTTCCATGACATCAATCCCCAGGCCCCGGTGCATTTTCTGGTCATTCCCAAACGGCATATCGCCACTCTGAATGACCTGACCCCGGATGACAACGCCCTGGTCGGTCACATGATCTATACCGGTCAACGCCTGGCCAATGAACTTGGCTGTGCCGACGGCTTCCGTACCGTGTTCAACTGCAACGAACACGGCGGGCAAACGGTGTACCATATTCACTTGCATGTACTCGGCCAGCGCCAGCTTGTCTGGCCGCCGGGTTAATCGCCTGACGGAGACTTCACATGACCAGTAGCCGACATTACACCTTTTTCGACCGCCTGCTCAGCCAGGCCGATCAGGCGCTGCGTACCCTGGCACCCGGCGCCGCCCAGGCCAACCGCCCATCACCGGCAGCGCATCTGGCCAACGTACCCATGGATGCAGAAGAAAAGCGCCATATTGCCGGCCTGATGCGCATCAACCATACCGGCGAAGTCTGTGCCCAGGCGCTCTATCAGGGTCAGGCGCTGACCGCCAAGCTGCCGCAGGTGCGTGAGAAAATGGAACATGCTGCGGCCGAGGAGATTGACCACCTGGCCTGGTGTGAACAGCGCCTGCGCGAGCTGGATAGCCATACCAGCATTTTCAACCCACTGTTCTATGGGCTGTCTTTCGGTATGGGGGCGGCGGCTGGCATGGTCAGCGACCGCGTCAGCCTCGGCTTTGTGGCCGCCACCGAGCAGCTGGTTGAACGCCATCTGGACGATCACCTGATGCAGCTGCCGCTGGAAGATATCAAGTCACGTGCGATTCTCGAGCAAATGCGCGAAGACGAGATTGAACATGGTAGCCAGGCACTGGCCGCTGGCGGCATGGATTTCCCGCCGCCGGTGAAAAGCGCCATGATCATGCTGTCCAAGGTCATGACCAAGGCCACCTACAAGGCCTGACCCGGGAAGGGGTCGCCATCCGTGCGGCCCCGGACAGTGCAGCTCAGTCGACCTCGATAATCTGATAATCGTGACTGATCTCAACACCGCCGCGGGTCAGCATGATGGAGGCCGAACAGTACTTCTCCGCCGACAACTCCACCGCACGCTTCACATGGGCTTCCTTCAGGTTCTTGCCGCTGACCACAAAGCGGATATGAATGCGGGTAAATACCTTGGGCTCGCTGTCAGCCCGTTCGGCCTCCAGTTCGGTATGCACATCACGGATATCCTGACGGGATTTTTTCAGGATGCTGACTACGTCATAACTGGCACAGCCACCCAGCCCGATCAATACGGTTTCCATCGGCCTCACGCCCATATTTCGACCACCGGCATCCGGTGGGCCGTCCATGACCAGGGTATGCCCACTACCGGATTCGCCGAGGAACATGGCGCCGTCTATCCACTTGATTTGTGCTTTCATGCGTTTCTCACTTAGCAAAAGGCTGACTGCCGCGCAGAATAACATAGCCTGTGTTTCACGCCCCAGCGTGAAACACAGTACTGGTCAGCTCGGCACAAACTGGACATAATTCACAAAAGTATCAGGATGATTCTTTCGAATTCAGCCTGTTCGGCTCAACAACAGGATGTCAGCTACATGGCCGATACACCCAGCAGAATCAACAGCAAGAAACTTGAGCACTTCCTAAGCCTTTGCCGTATTCGCCGCCTGCCTGCGCGAACCACCATCATCTACGCCGGAGAAAGTTCGGCCACCCTGTTCTATATCATGCGTGGCTCGGTCAGCGTCCTGATCCATGATGGCAAGGGACATGAAATGGTGGTGACCTACCTCAACAAAGGCGAGTTTTTCGGTGAGATGGGCTTGTTCGACCTGGACAACTGGCAACAGGACCGGAGCGCCCGCGTGCGGACCCGCACCGAGTGCGACATCGCCGAGATCAGCTACGCCCAATTCCATGAGCTGACGGAAAAAGATCCGGACCTGCTCTACGCTCTCTGCCGGCAGATGGCTGAACGCCTACGCAAGACCACGCGCAAGGCTTGTGACCTGGCCAATCTGGATGTTACCGGGCGTATCGCCCGCACACTTCTGGAACTGACCAAGCAACCTGATGCTCTCAGCCACCCGGACGGCATGCAAATCAAGGTCAGCCGGCAGGAAATCGCCCGGCTGGTCGGCTGCTCACGAGAAATGGTCGGTCGCGTACTGAAAAACCTTGAAGACCAGGAATTGATCACTGTCGACGGTAAAACCATCGTCGTGTTCAACAGCCGTTAGCCCCAGACGCTGACAGCTCAGGTACAATCATTGACTGAACCAACACCCGTCAATGAGGTTTTCATGAGCTTGAACGATCAATGGATGCAGCGCGATCTGGCTGTGCTCTGGCATCCCTGCACCCAGATGAAAGATCACGAAAGCATGCCACTGATCCCCGTCGAGCGCGGCGAAGGGGTCTGGCTGTATGATTTCGATGGCAACCGCTACATCGATGCCGTCAGCTCCTGGTGGGTCAATATCTTCGGGCACGCCAATCCCTATATCAATCAGCGCATCAAGGACCAACTGGACAAGCTGGAACACGTCATTCTTGCCGGCTTCAGTCACCCGCCCGTGATCGAGCTGTCGGAAAAGCTGGTGGCCATGACCCCAGCACCGCTGACCCGCTGCTTTTATGCGGATAACGGCTCATCCTGCATCGAAGTCGCGCTGAAAATGAGCTTCCATTACTGGCTCAACGTCGGCAAACCCGAGAAAAAGCGCTTTATTACCCTGAGCAACAGTTATCACGGTGAAACCCTGGCCGCGCTCGCCGTGGGTGACGTCAGCCTGTACAAAAGCACCTACAAACCGCTGCTGATGGACGTGATTACCGTACCCTCGCCCGACTGCTATGAGCGCGCAGCCGGCATGGACTGGGAAGCGCACAGCCGCCTGATGTTCGAGCATATGGAGCGCGCGCTGGCCGAGAACCACGAACAGGTCGCTGCCGTGATCGTTGAACCACTGATTCAGTGTGCCGGCGGTATGCGCATGTACCACCCGGTGTACCTCAAGCTGCTACGCGAGGCCTGTGACCGTTACGGCGTGCACCTGATTCATGATGAAATCGCCGTCGGCTTTGGCCGCACCGGCAGCATGTTTGCCTGCAACCAGGCCGACATCAGCCCGGACTTTCTCTGCCTGTCCAAAGCCCTTACCGCCGGCTACCTGCCGATGGCGGTGTGTCTGACTACCGACAAGGTCTATCAGGCGTTTTACGACGATTACGATACGCTGCGTGCCTTCCTGCACTCACACAGTTATACCGGAAACCCCCTGGCCTGTGCTGCCGCCCTGGCAACACTGGAACTGTTCGAGCGCGACCAGGTGATCGAGCGCAACCTGGAACTGTCCGCGCATATGGCCAAAGCCACCGAGCACTTTATCGACCACCCGCATGTCGCTGATGTGCGTCAGACCGGTATGGTGCTGGCAATCGAAATGGTCAAGAACAAGGCCGATCGCACGCCCTATCCCTGGCAGGAAAGGCGCGGCATCCGCGTCTACGAGCACGCGCTGAAAAACGAAGCCATGCTGCGCCCACTGGGCAGCGTGGTCTACATGATGCCGCCCTATGTAATCACCCCAGATCAGATTGATCACTTGGCCAGCGTGGCCTGGGAAGGTATTCAACTGGCAACGCGAGACTGAGCATGCGCGTCGTTCGCTTTTATCTCGACCAGCCCTTGCAGGCCGGTGATCTGGAACTCGACGGTGACCCGGCACATTATCTGGGTCGCGTACTGCGTCTGCGTCCGGGTGATCAGGTGCAAGCCTTTAACGGCAGTGGCGAAGAATGGCCTGGCGAAGTAATCACCGTCAGCAAGCGTAGCCTGACCCTGCAGCTGCAGCCTGCGTTCGCCGGGCAAGCCGAATCGCCGTTGACGGTTCATCTGGGTCAGGCCATGTCCCGTGGCGAGCGCATGGACTGGGCAATCCAGAAAGCGGTTGAACTGGGAGTGAATGTGATCACACCTCTGTTCACCGAACGCTGCGAGGTAAAGTTGCAAGGCGAGCGAGCGGACAAGCGTCAGGCGCATTGGCAGCAGGTGGCCATCAGCGCCTGCGAACAATGTGGTCGCAGCCAGGTTCCGCTCGTCAATCCGCCACAAGCGCTGGATAACTGGCTGGGGCAACTGGATGCCGACTTGAAACTGGTCCTGCATCACCGCACCGAACAGCCACTGGCCAGCCTGGCCAAACCCGCCAGCCTGGGCCTGTTGATCGGCCCCGAAGGTGGCCTGAGCAGCGAAGAAATCAGCCGCGCCGAGGCCAGTGGCTTTAACCCGGTGCGTCTGGGCCCGCGGGTGCTGCGCACGGAAACGGCACCGGTAGTGGCACTGAGCCTGGCGCAGCAGTTGTGGGGTGATTTTTAAACCCGGGAAATTGACCGAATACACACCCCATCTGGTTTATTCCCAGCGCGTCAAGCGACCCAAGGTGCGTTCAATCTCAGCCTCATCGGCTTCGATTCTGGATTGCTGAAGCACTTGCGACGTCAGCTTGAGTTGTTGCATATAGCGAGAGCAACGCTTGCACATACTCAGGTGCATCATCACCGACATCTTCGAGCGCCAGGGCTCCTGGCCGTCGATGATAATGGAGCCCATCTCGGACATTTGTTTGCAGTTCAGCATGTGCCCTCCTGTTCAAAGTGGTCGAGCATCGCGTGCATTCTTTGCCGTGCCCGATGCAGCAGCACGCGGACGTTGCCCTCGCTGAGCGACAACTGTTGTGCGATTTCGGCAAAGCCCAGGCCGGCCATTTCGCGGAAAACCACAACGCCGCGCTGATCATCCGGCAGCTTGTGCAGGTGCTTTTCGATGCACTCATGCAATTCATTTTCGGTCAGCAAGGCATCCGGACTGTCATAGTGCCAGGCTGTTGGAGCCTGCTCCCAATCACCTTTGGCATTGAATCTTTCAGCTATCGGCGAGCCGGTATCCTGCCCCCAACCTGGTAAAGAGACCTCACGCCCCTGCTTGCGCAACAAGCCCCGTGCCTCGTTCAAGGCAATTCGCGCCAGCCAGGTGCGTAGCTTGCTGCGCCCCTCGAACCCCTTGATCGCCGCCAACGCCTTGATCCATGTGTCCTGCACCACATCCTTGGCCGCATCCTCACCAACCAGGGGGCTGACCATCGCCAGCAGAAAACCATGATGCAGCCTGACCACCTGATCAGTCGCATCCCTGTCGCCAGCCTGCAGCGCGCCAACCAGGTCAGCCTCGTTATCCATTTGAAAACCTTTCAATCGCTTTACTGTGGGAGTGATGCCGCGACCATGTGCATATTCAGCATGCCGCTGACCTGAACCCCATGACCAATGCCTCATAGCGCCTTGCTCAGGCGCGGAATTTCTTCATTGAGAAGCGCTACGTTGCGACTGTAGTCGACCGGTACGTCAACCAGATGCACACCACCAGCGTCCAGACAGTCCTGCATCAGCCCTTCAAGCGCCTCGGTGTGCTCCAGCCGGTGGCCCTTGGCGCCATAGCTGCGGGCATAGGTAATAAAACAGGGGTTGGCAAAGTCGAGGCCAAAGTCCTTCAACCCCATGTCTTCCTGCTTCCATTTGATCATGCCGTAGGCGCGATCCGTGAGGATCAGCACCACCAGGTCCATCTTCAGCCGCACCGCAGTTTCTATTTCCTGTGAATTCATCATGAAACCACCATCACCGCAGATGGCCATGACCTTGCGCTGGGGATAGACCAGGCGCGCGGCCATGGCTGAAGGCAGGCCGGCACCCATGGAGGCCAGCGCATTGTCCAGCAGCACGGTATTCGGCCGGTAGGCCGGGTAATTACGCGCAAACCAGATTTTGTAGATGCCATTATCCAGCGCAATAATGCCGTCTTCCGGCATCACCCGGCGCACTGCGCGTACCAGCCGCTGGGGCGGCACGGGGAAAGCGTCACCCTCAGCGCCCTTGTCCATATGCGCGTGCATCGCCTCTCGGGCCTTGAGCATGAACTCAAAATCCCAGTGGGCCTGGGGTTCAATGCCCTCCTTGAGCTGCCAGATGCTGTTGGCAATGTCCCCCACCATGTCTGCATGGGGAAAGTACACCGGATCGACCCGGGCGGGCTGAAAGTTGATATGCACTACCTTGTGAGCACCGTTCATCACAAAGGGCGGCTTTTCCACCACGTCATGGCCGATATTCAGGATCAGGTCAGCAGCCTCCAGTGCCCGGTGGGGAAAGTCCCCATCGGACATTGCCGCATTGCCAAGATACAGCGGGTGCGTTTCGTCGATGACGCCCTTACCCATCTGGGTCGTAATGAATGGAATGCCCTGCTTGTCGACAAAGGCGCGCAGCATGTTGGCGGTCCGCTTGCGGTTGGCTGCGGAGCCGATCACCAGCACCGGATGCCTGGCCTCAGCCAGCAGACGGAGGGCATAGTCCACTGCCTTGGCTTCGGTGACAGGGCGACGCGACAGACTGGCCGAGATCGGTATAGCGTCGGTCTCCTCACGGGCAATGTCCTCGGGCAGCTCCAGGTGGGTGGCTCCCGGGCGCTCTTCCTCGGCCAGGCGGAAAGCCTCACGCACATGGGCCGGGATGCTGCTGCCGCTGACAATCTGGCGGGTGTACTTGGTGATGGGCCCCAGCATGTCGACCACATCAATGATCTGGAACTGGCCCTGTTTGCTGTGTTTGATCGGTTTCTGCCCAGTAATGATGACCATGGGCATGCCGCCGAGCTGAGCATAGGCGGTTGGGGTAACCAGGTTGGTAGCACCGGGACCCAGGGTCGCCAGGCACACCCCTGCTTTACCGGTCAGCCGACCATAGGTGGCGGCCATAAAGCCGGCACCCTGTTCGTGGCGCGTCAGGATCAGCCTGATAGAGGAATCAGCCAGGGACTCGAGCAGGTCCAGATTTTCCTCACCCGGAATCGCAAAAATATACTCGACCCCCTCGCTTTCCAGGGCTCTGACCAACAGATCGGACGCTTTCATATCTCTCCTGGTAGTTGGCAGATTCGCCATCTCTTCTTGTTGACTCGAACACCAATCCGGCACGTCGCCTTGTTGTGATTGGCCCCGGTCAACAACCTCCTGCTCCAGGCAACTGTTAAACCGGGTTCAACAAGGGGCTGGTCACTGCTTGTCGTCCGGCGACCATTCAAAGGCCGCAAAGCCTTCATCCAGCGGTGTTTCGGCCATATGGTTGATATAGTTGCTGAGGACCTTTTGCGACAGGCAGAGCACCACTTCTTGTACTTGCTGACGGCTATAGCCGGCATCAAGGAAAGCCTGCAGAGAGGCTGGCTTGACGAAGCCGCGCTCGCGCACAACTTCCAGAGCAAAGTCGCGCAGGGCCTGCAGTTTCTTGTCCGCCAGCGGCTTGCCGTCTCGCAGGGCCTGGGTGATCTCGTCACTCACCTTCATCTGCTTGGCGATGGCGGTATGCGCCGCCACACAATAGGTGCACTCATGCTCGGCATTGATGGTCTGCCAGAGCACGGTTTGCTCGTTGGCGTCAAAGCTGGACTGAGTGAAAAGCCGGTTAAGCGTCAGATAGGCCTCCAACACGCTCGGGGCGTCAGCCATAACTGCGAAAAGATTGGGAATGCTGCCCATGGCCTTTTTCGCGTCCTCAAGCAGTGGCTTGCTGTCTTTCGGTGCAGACTCCAGCGTGTAGAGGGTGAACTCGGACATCGGCATCTCCTGATTAAATAAATGCAACATCTCACAGCCCAATTGACTGCAAGTTTCTCTATGATGCCTAAATGGCGCTTGTGTTACATACCCTGACTGACGCGTACGCATTACACTGCTGTAACAATCTGCCCATCAATGACTCCAAGAGTCAATCTAGTTCACCCGAGGGGGATGGCATGCTCGAATCGGTACAAAATTACTACGGGAAAATTCTGGAGACGTCCAGCGACCTGAAAACCAGCGCCTGCTGCGACATCAGCAGCATGCCGGACTGGCTCAAGCCCCTGCTGGCAAAGCTTCACCCGGAAGTGACCGAGAAATACTACGGCTGTGGCCTGGTGGCGCCGCACTTGTTGAAGGGCTGTAAAATCCTCGACCTTGGCAGCGGCTCGGGCCGTGACTGTTATGTGCTCGCGCAGCTGGTGGGTGCCGAGGGCGAAGTGATCGGCGTCGATATGACGCCTGAGCAACTGGACGTAGCCAATCGGCATCTGGACTACCACGCCGAGCAGTTCGGCTTTGCCAACGTCAGCTTCAAGCAGGGCTATATCGAACAGCTCGATGAACTGGGGCTGCCCGATAATTACTTCGACATCATCGCCTCCAACTGCGTGATCAACCTGTCACCGGACAAGGACGCCGTGCTGCGCGAAGCCTACCGTTTGCTCAAGCCCGGTGGGGAGCTGTATTTTTCCGATATCTATGCCGACCGACGGCTGCCTGATGCCGTACGCCAGGACGAGGTGATCTACGGCGAATGCCTGGGTGGCGCACTCTACTGGAACGATTTCGAGAACCTGGCCAGGCGCCATGGCTTCCTTGATCCACGCCTGGTGGAAGACCGGCCGCTGGAGATTACCGACCCGGCGATTGCCGCCAAACTCGGCACCGCACGCTTTTTCTCTGCCACCTATCGACTGTTCAAGCTCGATGCGCTGGAGCCGGCCTGTGAAGACTACGGGCAAGCCGTGATCTACAAGGGCAGCATTGCGGATGCGCCGCACCAGCTGCTGCTCGACAAGCACCACCTGATCGAG
>SKFV01000287.1 GCA_007117785.1 Pseudomonas sp. | reverse complement strand
TTTCCAGCCGACGGTGGTACGTGGCTTCTCGAAATACACCCGCATAACCAGATACAAGGTGTCCTGAACCTCGGCAGCCAGCTCCTTCAGGCGCTTGGCATAATCCATGGCCGCATCCAGATCATGGATGGAGCAGGGGCCAATCACGATAAACAAGCGGTGGTCCTTGCCATCCAGAATGTCACGAATCACTTGGCGACTTTCAGTCACCGTGCGTTCTGCCGCCTCGCTCAGGGGAATCTTGGCTTTCAACTGGGCCGGGGTGATCAGCACCTCGTTGGAAGCAATGTTCAGGTCATCAATCGGTAAATCAGCCATCGGGAGTCTCAATTGGTTATACAGACTGACATAACGCCAGCACGTTTATTTATAGTGTGCACAGCATAATCAAGGACGCCGCCTCAGGCTAGCCCACAAAGGGGTATTGGCTTGATACAGCGCATTAATGATGCGCTGTGGTGATCAATGAGGTCTTAATCCACTGATCCCCGGGAAGGACGAGGTCCCCCTAGTCCAGCAAGAGTTGGCTATTGTCACATGGCTGACGGTTTGCCCGCTCCAAGTGCACTATCATACGCAACAGATAATAACGAACCTAACGAGAGGCACCCATGCAAACATCACCCCGCATCGGAATCATCGGCACCGGCGCCATCGGCGGCTTTTACGGCCTGATGCTCGCCAAGGCCGGCTTTGACGTGCACTTCCTGCTGCGCAGCGAATACGACGCCGTCGCTGAACACGGCCTGTTCGTGCACAGCCCGGTCCATGGCGAGCTGCACCTGCACCCGGTTCAGGCTTACCGCGATGTCTCCGAGATGCCCGCCTGTGACTGGCTGCTGGTCGGCGCCAAATCCACCAGTAACCCGACTCTGGCACCCATCATCAGCGCTGCAGCCGCCGAAGGCGCCAAGGTTGTACTGCTGCAAAACGGCCTGAACAACGAAGCCAGCATGCGCAAGCTGCTGCCAGACCACGTACACCTGATGGGTGGCCTGTGCTACGTCAGCCTGTTCCGCACCGAGCCGGGCCACATCACCCACGGTGCCAATGGCCTGATCGATTTTGGCTACCATTCCGGCCCGAGTACGGACGAAGAGGGCTTACAGGCCATCATCGGCGAACTGGCCGAGATGTTGAAAACGGCCGGTGTCCCCACCCGCATCCTGCCCAACGTGGATGCTGCGCGCTGGCAGAAGCTGATCTGGAACGGCCCCTTCAACGGTGCGTCCGTAGTGCTCAACGCCGGCACCGATGCCATGCTTTCAGACCCTGGCAGCCGCCAGTTGATCACCGACTTCATGGCCGAAATCACTACGGCAGCCGCCGCCTGCGGCCACCCGATTCCGGACGGCTTTGCCGATAATCTGCTGGCCGCCACAGCAAAAATGCCCGATTATTATCCGAGCATGTATCAGGATTGGAAGCACAAGCGCCCGATGGAACTGGACAGCCTGTATGCTGAACCCATTGCCCTGGCCAAAGCCGCCGGTGCAGAGATGCCAAAGACTGAAGTCCTGCTGAACATGCTGCGCTTTATTCAGGCCCGCCGACTGGCCGACGACTGACGCAACCGAGGCCCGCACAAGGAGAGCACATGCCCGCACAACTGGGGGATAAACTGGTCATCGCGATTTCATCCCGCGCCCTGTTTGACCTGAGCGAAAGCCATAAGGTGTTCGAGCAGGAAGGGTTGGAAGCCTACCGGCAATACCAGATAGCCCGCGAAGACCAACCCCTGGAGCGCGGTGAAGCCTTTGCCCTGGTGCAAAAGCTGCTGCATATCAACACCCTGCTGGAAGGCGACAGCCGTGTCGAAGTGGTGCTGCTGTCGCGCAACAGCGCCGATACCGGCCTGCGGGTGTTCAACTCTATCCAGCATTACGGCCTCAGCATCACCCGCGCCGCCTTCGCCGGCGGCCGTTCACCCTTCGGTTATATCCCGGCTTTTGGCTGTCATCTGTTTCTGTCCACCCACGCCGATGACGTGCGCAGCACCCTCGACGCCGGCTTTGCCGCCGCGACCATTCTGGCCTCCGGTATCCGGCGGGAGAGTGGTGACGAACTGCGCATTGCCTTTGATGGTGATGCCGTGCTGTTTTCCGACGAGTCAGAACAGGTCTTTCAGCGCGAAGGCCTGGCCGCCTTTCAGGCGCGGGAACAGCAAAACGCCCACCAGCCTCTGGCTGGCGGTCCGTTCAAATCCTTCCTCGCCGCCCTGAGCAAGATCCAGGCAGAATTCCCCGAAGTCGCCGACGCCGGCCCGATCCGCACCGCCCTGGTCACGGCCCGCAGTGCCCCCGCGCACGAACGCGTCATCCGCACCCTGCGCGACTGGGACATCCGACTCGACGAATCCCTGTTCCTCGGCGGCATGGACAAATCCGCCTTCCTCCGCGCCTTCGGCGCCGACCTCTTCTTCGACGACCAGGAAGGCCACTGCCAACGCGCCAGCGGCGTCGTACCCACCGGGCACGTACCGCACGGGATCAGTAACCTGCAAGTATCCACAAAACCAGAATAAACGGATCCCCCACCCCCGGGAGGGACGACGTCCCCGTCGTCCATCGACCTCTGTTGTCGAACACAGGTTCGAGACGCCCGGCAATCGATACTGGCAAGGTTGATCAGGCTCTGGCTTTTCCACACAAACAATCTAAGATAAAAGCTCATACTGTGCTTTATGGTTATAAAGCTGGCCTGTCAACGGGATAGGGCCACAGGGGGGAATATCGATGAAGCTTCAGCAATTGCGTTACATCTGGGAAGTGGCGCATCACGACCTCAACGTCTCGGCCACGGCGCAGAGCCTGTTTACCTCGCAGCCGGGCATCAGCAAGCAGATTCGCTTGCTGGAAGACGAACTGGGGGTCGAGGTTTTCTCCCGTAGCGGCAAGCACCTGACGCGAGTGACCCCGGCAGGGGAGCGCATCATCGCCACCGCTGGCGAAATTCTGCGCAAGGTCGACAGCATCAAACAGATCTCGCAAGAGTTCAGCAACGAGCGCAAAGGCACTCTGACCCTGGCCACCACCCACACCCAGGCTCGTTACGCCTTGCCCCCGGTAATTCGCGGGTTTATTGAACGCTACCCTGATGTCTCACTGCACATGCATCAGGGTACCCCGGTGCAGATCTGTGAGATGACCGTGGATGGCACCGCAGACTTTGCCATTGCCACCGAAGCACTGGAGCTCTATTCCGATCTGGTGATGATGCCCTGTTACCGCTGGAATCGCTGCGTCATCGTGCCGCGTGATCATCCGCTGACCCAGCTATCGGAACTGACGCTGGAAGCACTGGCCGATCATCCGCTGGTCACTTACGTATTCGGTTTTACCGGCCGCTCGAAACTTGATGAAGCCTTCAGTCACAAGGGCCTGGCCCCTAAGGTAGTGTTTACCGCCGCCGATGCCGACGTCATCAAGACCTACGTTCGCCTTGGGTTGGGTGTCGGCATCGTTGCCCATATGGCCTTGGACCCTGAAGCAGACAAGGATCTGGTGACGATCGATGCCAGCAAATTGTTCGAGTCCAGCATCACCAAGATTGGTATCCGTAAAGGCACCTTCCTGCGCGGCTTTATGTACGACTTCATCCAGGCCTTCGCCCCGCATCTGACCCGGGATATCGTCGACGCTGCCCTGACCGCGCATACCAAACAGGAACTGGATGACCTCTTTGTGGATGTGGATTTGCCGGTGCATTAAGTAGCTTTAACCCGCGAAGGGGCACGGCATGCCGTGCCCGTTTTGTCGAGCAGGAGCTCGACACTCCCGAACCCCAGCTGCACCTCCGGGAAGGACGACGTCCCCGTCGTCCATCGGCCTCTGTTGTCGAGCAGGAGCTCGACACTCCCGGGAATCCAGCTGAACCTCCGGGAAGGACGACGTCCCCGTCGTCCATCGGCCTCTGTTGTCGAGCAGGAGCTCGACACTCCCGAACCCCAGCTGCACCTCCGGGAAGGACGACGTCCCCGTCGTCCATCGGCCTCTGCTGTCGAGCAGACGCCGACACTCCCGTGAATCAAACCCGCGCCAGGCACCGTATTGCGGCTGCCGCCGCAGCGGTGCGGTTCTCCACGCCGAGTTTGCGAAACACCTGCTCCAGATGCTTGTTCACCGTTCTTGGGCTCATCTCCAGGATCAGGCCGATCTCGCGGTTGGTCTTGCCGTTGGCAATCCACAACAGCACATCCGCTTCCCGACCGGTTACGGCGAACTTCTGCCGCAGGCGCTCGGTGGCATCATCGCTGCTGCTAACATCCACCAGACGCAACAAATTCTCCCGCGGCGATACGCTGGCCAGAAACTCGATACCCGGCCCGCTGCCGTCGCTGGTCAGGCTCATATGGTGACCGGCCTGGGGGCTGTGGCCGAGCCAGGTGGCGAGCTTTTCTTCCAGTCTCTGCAAGTCTTCAGGCTTGGCAAATCCGCACTGGGTCAGCCGCCGTTGCACCTGTGGGGTCGCCCAGAGCAGATGGCCCGCAGCGTCAATCGCAAACAGGTACTGCCCGGCCTGGTCCAGCGCCAGGCGTGCACTCTGCGCCATCCGCGCATTGGCCAGATGTACCTGCATACGGGCGATCAGCTCGTCGGCATTGATGGGTTTGGTCACGTAATCGACAGCACCGGCATTCAGCCCCATGACCACATGTTCGGTATCACTCAGCCCGGTCATGAAAATGATCGGCACATCGGCCAGCGCCGGGTTCTGCTTCAGCAGGTGGCAGGTTTCAAAGCCATCCATATTTGGCATCAGCCCATCGAGCAGGATCAGGTCAGGGGTGATGTTCTGGGTAATCGTCAGTGCTTGCGCGCCTTCGAGGGCAACCAGAACCGTCATGCCGGCATGTTCCAGGACATCATTCAGCATGCGGATGCTGTCCAGCGAGTCATCAACGACCAGGACAGTAGTAGCGTGCTTCTCAGGGGCATTCATCAGTAGCTTCCTGCAGGGTTTGCTTGATAGCATCGAATTGGAAGTTCTCACTCAATTGGATCAGTTGCTCGTACAGCACAGTGTTACTGCTGTCGCTCTGTTTCAGCCCATACAGGGCTTCCAGCAGGCCCTTGCGGTGGCCGATGCTGGCCAGCTGGATCAGTTGTGCATGCACCGTGGTGGCAAGTGGGCCGTTGGAGCCTTCTGCGGCTGGCTCAACGACCTGTACTGTA
>SKFV01000145.1 GCA_007117785.1 Pseudomonas sp. | reverse complement strand
GGAATAGCCGATCATCACTTCCTGCTCGTCACCCACCAGACTGCGGTAACCCGGCAGGGACAAAAGCTGATCGATCACAGTGGCCGCCTGCTGCAAGTCGGCCAGGGTTTCAAACAGCGGCACTACCCGCATTGGCCAGTCAACACCACTGGCCTTGAGCAGCAGCTTGACCGCCAGCACATCAGATACCTCAGCAGCCATGGAAATCACATAAGCGCCGAGCAACTCTTGCGGTTGATCAGCAATAGTCGCACAGGTTGCCAGGACTTCGGCGGTATCGGCACTCGGTTGCCAGCGGGCGGGCACCAGAGGTCGCGGGCTGTCCAGTTCACGCAGCAGGAAATCGCGCTTTTCTGCCTCGTCCCACTCCAGATAGTCGCCCAGTTGCAGGTAGCGGGTCAGCTCGCTCAGCGCTTCCCGGTGGCGGCCGGCATCCTGACGGATATCCAGCCGTACCAGGCCCAGACCGAAGGCATTGACCCGGCGCAGGGTGTCCAGCAAGGGGCCATCGGCAATCTGTTGCATACCACAGGCCAATAGCGAGGAATAACACAACTGCAAGGGTGCGCGCAGCTCCTCGGCACTTCGCAGCAGGGCCTCAGGTTCTGCCGTTGGGCCTTGCACCGCGGCGGCTGCCCAGTCGCGGGTCAGTTGCAGACGCTGACGCAGCCCCTTGAGTAATTCACGGTAGGGTTCATCAACCTCACCGGTCTGAGCCAAGAGTTCAGGACCGGCAGTCTGCATCGATAGCTCGCGCGTCAGCTGTTCAATATCACGCAGATAGAGGTCTGCCGCCATCCAGCGACCCAGCAGCAGAACTTCGCGAGTGACAGGGGCAGTTACATTGGGGTTGCCATCGCGGTCGCCACCCATCCAAGAGGCCATGCGCACCGGCGCGGCGGCACTGTCCAGTCGCTGACCACAACTACTGTGCAGATCGCTGTCCAACTGACGTAAAAATCGCGGTAAAGCCTGCCATAAAGAGTGCTCTATAACGGCAAAGCCCCACTTAGCCTCATCGACTGGAGTCGGACGACTGCGACGAATCTCGTCGGTATGCCAGGCTTCACTGATCAGCCGGGCCAGCTCGATACGCACATCGGCCTGCTCTTGGGCAGACAAATCATCGTGATCCCGCCTGGCCAGGGCCATGGCGATGGCATCGTATTTCTGGATCAGGGTTCGCCGGGTGACCTCAGTCGGGTGAGCGGTCAGCACCAGCTCGATATCCAGAGCGGCAACATGGGCGGCGATGGCTTCAGGGACAATCTGTGCCTGCTGCAGACGGGCAAAGAGCTCAGGCAGGCAGCGCTGCTCGAAACTGTCACCCTCATCGGGCCGACGCCGCCGGATACGGTGGTATTGCTCGGCAATATTGGCCAGATTGAGAAACTGGTTGAAGGCGCGGCAAACCGGCAGCAACAGAGTGTCCGGCACCTCATGCAAGAGTTCGCGCAGTGCCTGCAACTGGGCCTGATCAGCCCGTCGGCCATGCTTGGCCCCGCGCCGGATGGCTTCAATACGGTGAAAAAAGTCATCGCCCATATGCTGACGGATGGTCTGGCCGAGCAGCTCGCCCAGGTCGTGCACGTCTTCGCGCAAACGGACATCAATATCAGTCATTAACTCTACTCCTTCGCCAGTCCAGACGACAGCATGCGACGCCGCTTGCCGGCTGACAAGCCCCTTGGCTATTGCCAGTGTAGACAAATGATCTACGCTAAGGATATCGCTATCAGCGAGAGTGCAGAACCCAGGGGGGAAGATGAAAATTCGTGATTTGACCCGCGAGTGGGAGCGCAGCGCGAAGGGCCGCCTGACCCGGGCCCAGTATCAGGTCCGACTACCCCTGGAAGATGCGGCACGGCTGGCCGCCTTGCAGGAGATGTACCCGAAACGCCGGGTTGAAGACCTGATTACCGACCTGCTGGCTGCCGCGCTGGAAGAACTGGAGGCCAGCCTGCCCTACCGCCAGGGCAGTGAAGTGATTGCCGAAGACGAGCTGGGCGATCCGATATACGAGGACACCGGGCCAACACCACGCTATCTGGAACTGAGTCGCAAACATTTGCAGGTAATGCTGGATCAGGATGAGGCTGACCTGCCGCATGAGAGCGACGATTAAACAGCTGCAACTCAGCAATGGTAACCCTAAAGGCCCTGTTGCTTGGCCTGCTCCCAGAACGCATCCAGCTCGGCCAGGCTGCAGTCAGCAAGGCGCTGATCAGCCGCGTGCAGCTTTTGCTCGATAAAGCGGAAACGCTGCTCGAACTTTTCGTTGCCACCGCGCAATGCTGTCTCGGCATCGACTTTGAGATGACGGGCCAGATTGACCACGCTGAATAACAGGTCACCAACTTCCGCCGCTACCGCCCCCTGCTCGCCACTGGCAACGGCGGCCCGTACCTCCGCGACTTCTTCCTCAAGCTTGTCCAGCACACCCTGGCTGTCCTGCCAGTCAAAGCCGGATTGCGCAGCGCGCTTCTGTAGCTTTTGTGCCCGGCTCAAGGCCGGCAGTGCGCGGGGCACATCATCCAGCAAGGACAACTGCTCAGGTTGATCAGCCTTGGCTGCACGCTCCTCGGCCTTGATCTCTTCCCAGCGCGCCTTGACCTGGTCAGCCGCCAGCGGCGCTATACTGCCAGCCGGGGTGTGCAGATTGCCGTCGGGAAATACATGCGGATGACGCCTGACTAGCTTGCGGGTAATGCCGTCAACTATCCGCAGCCAGTCAAAATGACCGGCTTCCTCAGCCAGTTGCGCGTAGTACACCACCTGAAACAGCAAGTCTCCCAACTCATCCGCCAACTGGGAAAAATCTTCCTGACCGATGGCATCGGCCACTTCATAGGCCTCTTCCAGGGTATGCGGCACTATACTGGTAAAGTTCTGCTCCAGGTCCCATGGGCAACCGTGTTGCGGATCACGCAGGCGGGCCATCAGGTAGCGCAAATCTTCCAGCCGATAGTTCACGCACCACCCTCCTGGCGATTGCGTCGGGTTTCGATCACATTAGGCAACTGGTTGATGCGGCCGAGCAAACGTCCGAGCAGGTCAAGATTGGGGATCTCGACCGTCAACAGCATCACCGCGTAGTTGTCATCCCGGTTGGTACGAGTACTGACTTCCAGCACATTGAGCTTTTCATTGGCCAGCAATTGCGAGACATCACGCAACAGCCCGGCGCGATCATAGGCCTTGATATAGATTTCCACCGGGTAGGTCTGCACCGGCTCCTTGCCCCAGCTGACCTCGATCAGACGGTCGGAATCGCGATCTTGCAGCAGCATGGCGTTGGCACAATCGGCCCGATGCACGGTTACCCCGCGCCCAAGGGTGATATAGCAGATGATCGGATCACCCGGCACCGGTTGACAGCAGCCGGCCAATTGGGTCATCAGGTTGCCGACGCCCTGGATATACACATCACTGCGTGGTCCGGGCCGGGTCTGACGCCGTGGAATCAGCTCCAGTTGCTCGCTATGGCGATCCGGTTCCACCAGCTGTTGCGCCACATTGGCGACGTGCGCCAGTCGCACATCCCCGGCGCCAACAGCAGCAAACAGATCTTCCTGGCTACGGATATGCAGGCGATCAATCAACTGGGCGTAATCGGCACCATTGAGCGCCAGCCGGGTCAGCTCGCGTTCCAGCATCAGCTTGCCAGCCTGTACGTTCTGTTCGCGTGCCTGCTGCTTGAACCAGCTCTGGATCTTGGCCCGCGCCCGTGACGTATTAACATAACCCAGGTTGGAGTTGAGCCAGTCGCGACTGGGGCCGGTTTTCTTGCCGGTGATGATTTCCACCTGTTCGCCGGTCTGCAGCACATAGTTCAGGGGCACTATCCGACCGTTAACCTTGGCGCCCCGGCAGCAATGGCCGATTTCAGTATGCACGCGGTAGGCAAAGTCCAGCGGAGTGGCACCCTTGGGGACATCCAGCACATGGCCGTCCGGGGTAAACAGATAAATGCGGTCAGGCTCGAAATCGACACGCAGTTCATCGGCCAGACCACCGATATCGCCCATCTCTTCGTGCCATTCCAGCACCTGGCGCAGCCAGGCAATCTTGTCTTCGTAGGCGTTCGACGCGGTATCCACATCGGTACCCTTGTAGCGCCAATGCGCGCAGACCCCCAGCTCCGCTTCTTCATGCATGAAGCGGGTACGGATCTGCACCTCCAGCACCTTGCCTTCCGGCCCGACCACCGCCGTGTGCAGGGAGCGGTAGCCATTCTCCTTGGGGTTGGCGATATAGTCGTCGAACTCGTTGGGGATATGCCGCCACAGCCCGTGCACGATGCCCAGGGAGGCATAGCAATCCGGCACTCGCGGCACCAGAATGCGTACCGCACGCACATCATAGACCTGGCTGAAGTCAATGCCCTTGCGTTGCATTTTGCGCCAGATGGAATAGATATGTTTCGCGCGGCCGGAAATATCGGCTTCAATCCCGGCCTCTACCAGCGAGCCACGAAGCTGAGCCATCACATTGTCGATATAGTCCTGCCGATCCAGCCGGCGCTCGTCGAGCAAATTGGCAATCTGCTTGTACTGATCAGGCTCCAGATAGCGGAAGGACAGATCCTCCAGCTCCCATTTGATATGCCCGATGCCCAGGCGATGGGCCAGCGGCGCGTAGATATCGAAGACCTCGCGGGCAACCCGGTAGCGCTTTTCCGCTGGCGCGTTCTTGACTGCCCGGATGGCGCAGGTGCGCTCGGCCAGCTTGATCAGCGCCACGCGGACATCGTCAACCATGGTCACCAGCATCTTGCGCAGGTTTTCCACCTGGGTCTGCGGGCTGAACGCTGTGGCGCGCGCCGGATTCTGCGAGACACTGATCGCCGCCATGCGCTGCACGCCATCCACCAGACCGGCAACCACAGATCCGAATCTGCGCTCGACCTCGGGCAGCTCGGTTTTACGTTCTCGCACGGCACGATAGATGACTGCAGCAACCAGGGAATCCTGGTCCAGCTTGAGGTCGGTGAGAATTTCCGCCATCTCCAGCCCGGTCAGGTAACTGCTGGCGTTGTCCGACCAGATATTCTCGGCGGCAATTGCCGCCCGCTCGAGTTCGCGGGACCATTCGCAGGCTTCAAGCAATACCGCCGGCGAGGTCAAGGGCACGCGCGACTGGATACGCTCCAGCCAGAGATCAATATCAACACTGC
>SKFV01000366.1 GCA_007117785.1 Pseudomonas sp. | reverse complement strand
GCCAACTGACGCAAATGGTCGCGCAGTGCCGCATTGGCCTGAATCTGCGGCAGTGACAATTGTGAGGCGGCAAAGCCCAGGTGGTTACAGCCGGCATTGAACTGCACCGGGCAGCCGAGCAGCTGTGCATACTCGCTCTCCGGCGCCTGCGGCGCATAGGCCAGACTGATGCCGGTGGCCTGAAACTGGCCACCCGTCGCCCAGCGGGTAAGACTCAGCATGCTCGCCAGCACCGCTTCCACCCGCTCAGCCGTTCGCACCCGCAAATGCGGCTGATAGTCGATAAACACCTGGTCCTGCTCGCGGTGCAGATGAAACTCGCCGCCATCACCAATCACCGGCGCGTATTCAATCAACTCCTCCAGCGCCTCGCCAAAGGTCTCGCAGGTCACCAACAGCATGCCCACACTGTCCAGATGCCCAATCTGTACCTGCAAACCCAGCTTAAGCCCGATCAAGGGATCCTCGCTGGCCTGGCAGAAGGCCTCCCACAGTTCATCCTGCCAGGCAATCGGCACCCGCTGCACACCCTGCAAACGCGCCACCAGTGGCTCCGGCAGCCGCAACCCCAGTTGCGTCGCCATCTGCACAATGGCCTGGCTGTAGCGAGGCGTTACACTGTGTTCTGCACAATCATGCATGGCCTGAATTGCCGGCTCCCTGTCCCGTTTTATCCGATACCCCCGATGAGGCGTTCGGCTAGACTGGGCATCATAACCTTGCGGTTGTGCTGCTGTAACGTCGAGCAAAGCATGCAGAGGGGAGTTTGCCCGGGAATGTCGAGCTCCTGCTCGACAACGAGCGTAATAGCAACGCCGGGGTGCTGGCGAGCCCGGCATCGAGCAGGAGCTCGACGCTCCCCAGTCTGCGGTCCAACAGCCACAACTGTTCTGAATGGATAAACGTTTGCCCACGCACCACTGAAGACTTAAAACAAGAACAACGAGGAACACCCATGTACGCAGTCATCGGTGCCGGCCCCATGGGCCTGGCCGCAGCACGCAACCTGCAAAAGCTCGACATCCCCTTTATCGGCTTTGACCTGCACAACGATGTGGGCGGCCTGTGGGATATCGACAACCCGCACAGCACCATGTACGACAGCGCCCACCTAATCTCCTCCAAACGCATGACCGAATTCGCCGAATTCCCCATGCGCGACGACGTCGCCGCCTATCCGCACCACAGCGAAATGCGTCAATACTTCCGCGACTACGCCGACCACTTTGGCTTGAAGGAATACTACGAATTCAACACCCGGGTACTTGAGCTGACACCCGACGGCGATGGCTGGCTGCTGACTAGCGAACGCAACGGCGAGCAACAACAACGCCGCTTCGACGGCGTGCTGATCGCCAATGGCACCCTGCATACGCCGAACCGGCCTGCGTTACCTGGTGACTTCAGTGGCCAACTGATGCATTCCGCCGAATACCGCAGCCCGGATGTGCTCAAGGGCAAGCGCGTGCTGATTCTCGGCTGCGGCAACTCCGGCGCCGATATCGCCGTCGACGCCGTTCATCACGCCGCCAAGGTAGATATGAGTTTGCGCCGTGGCTATTACTTTATCCCCAAATTCGTCAAAGGCCGGCCGGTCGACACCCTGGGTGGCAAGATCAAACTGCCGCGCCCGCTCAAGCAACGCCTCGATGCCGCGCTGATTCGCTTTCTGGTCGGCAAACCCTCGGATTACGGCCTGCCCGACCCGGATTACCGGATGTATGAATCGCACCCGGTGATGAACTCGCTTATCCTGCATCACCTTGGCCACGGCGACATCACCCCACGGCGTGACATCGCCCGTGTCGATGGCCAGACCGTATATTTTACCGATGGCGAAAGCGCCGAGTATGACGTGATTCTGATGGCCACCGGGTATCAGCTGGATTATCCCTTTATCCAGCGCCAGCAGCTGAACTGGCCGGTAGTGCAGGATGCGCCGCAGCTGTACATGAACATCTTCCATCCCGAGCGCGACAATCTCTTTATGCTCGGCATGATCGAGGCCTCCGGTCTGGGTTGGGAAGGGCGCAACCAGCAGGCGCGGCTGGTGGCCCTGTACATCCAGCACCAGCTGGCAAATAGCACTGCCGCCAGCACCTTCAACCAGGTCAAGCGGGAGCGGGCCAGCCAGCCGATTGATGGCGGCTATGATTACATCAAGCTGGCGCGCATGGCCTATTACGTCAACAAGGATGCCTATCTGGCCACGCTGAAGCAGCATATCGGTGAGCTGGAACAGGCCTTGCCCGCACAACAGGCGCAACCGGTGCACGCATGAGCGGCGCACTGCCGATGCAGTTCGATCCGGCCAGCCTGATCGTACTCAACGTCATCATGGCCTGCATGATGTTCGGGGTGTCGCTGAGCCTGCGGCTGGACGATTTCAAACGCATCGCCCTGGCCCCGGTCGCTCCCCTGGCCGGTCTGTTTGCCCAGTTTCTGTTGCTGCCGCTGCTGACCTGCCTGGCGACCTGGGCGCTGGCGATTGAGCCGGAACTGGCCCTGGGCATGTTGCTGGTTGCCTCCTGCCCGGGCGGCAGTTTCTCCAATATCATGACCTGGCTCGGGCGCGGCAGCGTTGCCGTCTCGGTGAGTATGACCGCCGTCTCCAGCCTGGCGGCCACGGTGATGACGCCGCTGAACTTCGCCCTCTATGGCTGGCTGAATCCCTACACCCGCGAATACCTGACCCAGATCAGCCTGGAGCCGGGCAGCATTCTGCTGCTGGTGCTGCTGGTACTGGCCGTGCCGCTGATCCTCGGCATGACCACCGGGCGGCGCTTCCCCAAGCTGGTCACGCGCAGTGAAAAGCCGCTGCGCATGGTCTCCTTGCTGGTTTTTCTCGGCTTTGTCGCGATTGCCTTTTCCAACAACATCGACCTCTTTGTCGAGCGCTTCCACAGCTTCTTCTGGCTGGTCGTCGGGCACAACCTGCTGGCACTGTCGCTGGGTTACGGCATGGGGCGGTTGCTCAAGTTGCCGGTCGCTGACCGTCGTGCCGTGACCATGGAAGTCGGTATCCAGAATTCCGGCCTTGGCCTGGTGATTCTGTTCACCTTTTTCCCCGAGGCCGGCGGCATGATGCTGATCACCGCCTTCTGGGGTGTCTGGCATCTGGTCAGCGGTCTGACCCTGTCACAGATCTGGGCGCGCTTGCCGCCGCCAGAAAAATCGCCTTCCTCAATATCCCAACAACAAGAACAACAGCCATGACACAGCGTATTCTGATCACCGGCGCCGCCGGCTATATCGGCCATCAACTGGGCAACCGCCTGGCTGACGACTTTCACGTTATTGGAACGGATATCCGCTCCCGCGATGACCTTGCTTTTCCGGTCCAGCAACTGGATATCCGCGACCCTGCGCTAGCTGGTCTGCTGAAGCGCGAAGACATCACCCACGTGGTGCACCTGGCCTCGGTACTGCAAGCCTCGAAAGACCGCGCAAGGGATTTTGATATCGACGTCAACGGCACGCGCAATGTGCTCGATTGCTGCCGCCTGGCCGGGGTGCAGCACCTGACGGTGACCAGCTCGGGCGCCGCGTACGGTTATTACGCCGACAACCCTGCCTGGATCGACGAACAGGACGCTTTGCGCGGCAACCGCGAATTTGCCTATTCCGACCATAAACGCCAGATCGAAGAATTACTCGCGCACTACCGCCAGCAACATCCGGAACTCAAGCAACTGATCTTCCGCCCTGGCACCGTGCTCGGCAGCAGCACGCGCAATCAGATCACCGACCTCTTTATGGCGCCGAAGATTCTGGCCCTCAAGGGCAGTGATTCGCCCTTTGTGTTTATCTGGGATCAGGACGTGATCGGCGCCATGGAGCAGGGCATTCGTGAGAGCAAGGCCGGTATCTACAATATGGCCGGGGATGGCGCCCTGACCCTGGCCGAGATCGCCCAGCGCCTGAACAAGCCATTGGTGCGCTTGCCCGTGTGGCTGGTCAAGATCGGCCTGCAAGTGGCCAAATGGCGCGGCAAACCCACAGGCCCCGAGCAGGTCAATTTTTTGCGCTACCGCCCGGTGTTGAGCAATCGGCGCCTGAAAGAAGAGTTTGGCTACCCGCTGGCGAAAACCTCGGCCGAGGTGTTCGAGTATTTTGTCGAGCAGAACAGGTTGCGCAAAGAGTGAGGCTAGAGGCTAATGATACCAGCCGGTATGCTTACAGGCCCCATGGCGGCTATTGGTTCGCGGTGGATTGCCATGGGCCTGCGGCCCTCGCAATGACAATGGTGGTAAACAAAGCGTGGCGTATCTTTCTACCGCCATTGCGAGGAGCAGGGGGCGGCCATCCGCCGACGCGGCAACCTATGGAGCAACCAGAATGACCACGACCAACCAAGGCAGCAGACAATGATCACCACCCTGATTACCGGCGCTGCCTCCGGCCTTGGCTGGGCCATGGCGCAGCACTGGTTTGCTGCCGGGCATAATCTGGTACTGGCAGATATCGACACCGCCGGGCTGAGCCAGCGAGCCGCTGAGTTGAATGATCCACAGCGCGTGCTGACGGTCACCTGCGACATCACCCGCCCGGAAGATATCAGCTTTCTGCTGGATGAAACCCAGACGCAGTTCGGTGCGCTGGATCTGCTGGTGAACAATGCCGGCATCACCCACCGTTCGCCGGCGCACCAGACCAATCCAGCGGTGTTTCGCAAGGTGATGGCGGTGAACTGGCAGGGGCCGGTCGAGCTGACCCTGGCGGCCTTGCCACTGCTGCGTGAGTCCGGCGGCCAGATTATCTGTATCGGCTCCATGGCCGGCTGGATGCCGGTGCCCGGTCGCGCCGCCTATTGCGCGGCAAAAAGTGCCCTGACCCAGTTCTTTGAAGTACTGCGCCTGGAGCTGGAGGCGGATGGCATCCATATCCTCATGGCCTATCCAAGCTTTCTCGATACGCCGATTGAACACCACGCCCTGGGCAAGGACGGCAATATAGCCAGGCATCCGCGCTCCATGGTCGGCGGCATGAAGAGCGCCGAGGGGATGGCGGCGCTGATTGATAAAAGCCTGCAACAGCGCAAACGCTGGCTGCTGCCCGAACCCGTGTCACGCTTCGGCAGCCTGCTCTGGCGGCTTGCCCCAAGCCTGTACCTGCGCCAGGTACGCAAACGTTTCGCCGGCGAATTGCGCTGAACCTATGCTGCCCGGCCACCCCACAT